>CAZKYJ010000231.1:781-7219 GCA_964556355.1 uncultured Verrucomicrobiales bacterium
GGTCCATGACGGTATCAACACGAACCGCAACTCGATCACTTTCGACAACCCCCAGGATTTCAGCCTCACCAACAAGCCCCGCACGCTCGGATTCGACTACCGCGCCACCGGTGCGGGTGCCAACGCCGACGGGATCGGCGTCAACCTCCTCAACACCGCCAACTACGGCAACAGCGGTGCGGGGCCGGATGCCACCTTCGATCAGAGCGGCGTCGCCAACGCCATTCACGTCGGGCTCGATACCCACCCCAACAGCGGCGCCGAAACGGGCAACGACCTCGTCTTCCACAACGGGACGGTGCAGAATAGCCGGGTGCCCGTCGCCACCGGTACCGCCAACTTCGACAACGGCCGGTTCGACCGCTACTCGATCACCACCGTCCGCACCGTGGGTGGCGTCGACGTCGGTGTCTCCGTCCAGACCGATATCAACGGCACCCCGGGCGCGCTCACCGCCATCGGCAGTGCCAGCCTCGTCGGCGGGGACGCCGCAAACCTCAACGACTACCGTTATCAGATCGGTGCCCGCACCGGCGGTCTCGATTTCAATGCGGATATCGACAACGTGCAGACGAGCATCGGATCGCTCGCCGCCACCGCCACCACCGCCGCCAATTTCGAGGACGGCGGCGCCGGCCAGACCGGCTTCGTCGGCTACCGGCTGGGTGCCGGTGACGGCCCGGCCTTCGTCGAGACCGGCGGCCCCCAGGGCACCGCCGTCCGCCTCATCCACAACAACCAGGGCAGCCAGCGCAATACGGTCGTCTTCGACCAGGCCCAGGACGGCACCAACACCGGCCTCCGCAACGTCGATGGCTTCCTCATCAGTTTCGACTTCGCCGCCGACGGCGGGCCGACTCCGGCGGACGGGTTCTCCACCCGCATCCTTCCTACCGCCACCTACGGCACCGAAAACTTCGGCACGGACGGCAACGGCGCGGAGGAGCCGAATTTCCCCGGCGTCCTCGCCTTCGGCTTCGACTACTTCGGCAACGGGGGCGATGTCCACGCCTCGATCCACCTGAACGGCGAGCGCACGTTCTTGGCGATCTCGCCCGGAACGCTCAACCTCAATGACGGCATGTTCCACTCGGTCAACATCTCGGGCGTCGAGGACGGTGCGGACATTCTCATCGATTTCACGATCGACGGTCTCACCGTGGCCGACGACTTCCGTGTCACCGGCTATTCGCTGACGGATTCCCGCCTCGAGTTCGCCGGCCGCTCCGGGGGATCGACCATGACGGTCGATCTCGACAACGTCGCCTTCGGCCTCGTCCCCGAGCCCTCCATCGTCAGCCTCGCCCTCCTCGGCCTCGCCGGCTGCCTCCTCCGCCGCCAGCGGGCTTAGCGGAAACCGACGGGAGCGGGGAGTAGGGAGCGTTCGTCCGGTGAACGGTGACGGGTGCCGATCGAGGCTCCGGTCGGGTGGCTACGCCCGTTTCAGCCGCCAGTTCCAGCGGATGGCCATGATCCGCACGGCCGCCACCACGACCGATCCGATGATAAAAGCCAGCGGCTCGCGCTCCGGCCAGAGGCGCACGAGCGTCACGGCCACGGCCGCTCCGGCGAAGGCACAGGTGGCGTAGAGCGTCTCGGCGCGGAAAAGCAGCGGGACGCGGGCACAGATCATGTCGCGGATCACCCCGCCAAAGGTGCCGGTGACCGTCCCGAGCAGGATGGCATTGAAGGCCGAAATCCCGGTCTCCAATGCGATGAGCGTCCCGGCCACGCTAAAGACGGCCAAGCCGACGGCATCCGGGATGCGCACCGGGGCGCGGTCGAGCCGGCTGCGGATGAAGGGCAGCCGCGAGACGAGGCAGATCCCAAAGATCATGGGAGAGAGGGCCGCGTGCTCAAGCCAATATACGGGGTGCCGGTCGAGCACCAAGTCCCGCAGGGTGCCGCCACCGAACGAGGTGACGAAGGCCGCCACGAAAACGCCCACGAAATCCATGTCGTGCTGGTCGGCCGCAAGGATACCCGAGATGGCGAAGGCAAAGATCGCCGCAACTTCGATGGGGTAGACGAATGGTTCCATGGCTGAGGTGTGCTTTCTACAGAAGGATGGGAACGGCTCCAAGTCACAAATGATCCGACCATCGTTTTCGGAGGAGGATTTCCCAATTCGCCGAATTGGGCGCTTCGCGCCCTTTCGGAGTCACCTTTTCTCGGGCAGCCGGAGCACTTTTAGTCTCGGAACGCCATCTAAGCAGGGATCCCGGTGGACGGGGATGAGATCTCCCTCGTGGGCGGTGCCCGCGATCAGGGCATCCACGGGGGTGCCGCCCTTGCGACGGTTCCTCATCCGGTGGCGAGGAGCGCCCCCCTTCTTTAGCTCCCGGTTCATCGCGGTAGTGGATCAGGAGCGCCGAAGTGTCGAGCAGGTGGCTCATTTTGCCTCGGTTCTTCCGAAGGGCCATCGGCGGCGCGCTCGGCGATGAGTTCGGCGCTCGGGGCTTGATCGGTCTTGCGGAATCGTCTCCCCGCATCACGACGGCCCGCGGCCTACCGGATCCGGGAGGATGATGCAGCGAAACTCATCGGGTTCGGAACCGTGCTGCCACGCGATGCGGCTGCCATTTCGCAGCCCGACCTCGTTGGCGGTGTCGGCGGGAATGGTAGTCTGGTTCTTCCCGGTAATCGTCGCTATCATGGGAATGCAATCCTCCTTGACTTAAATCACTCAAGCAACGGGGCGAGCCAGCGGAATGTGCTAGTGTGCGGACAATGCAGATCGCTGTCGAGAACCTCACCCGCCGCTACGGCGATCGGCCGGCTCTCGACGGGCTTTCCTTGGAGGTGGGAAAGTCGGTGAGCACGCTGGCGCTGATCGGACCCTCGGGTGGGGGGAAATCGACCTTTCTCCGGGTGCTTGGGGGGCTCGAGGTGCCGGATACGGGGACGGTGGCGGTGAACGGGCGGGCACTGCCGACCGGCGAGCGCGAGCTGCTGGCTTACCGTCGCCGCAACGGCTTCCTCTTCCAAGCCTTCAACCTCTTCCCGCACCTGACGGCGGCGGCGAACGTGGCGCTCCCGCTGGAAAAAGTCTACGGCGTCCCGGTCGCGGAAGCGCGGGAGCGGGCGGCGGCCGTGCTGGAGCGCTTTGGGCTGGCCGACCATGCCGCCAAGCACCCTGCCGAAATGTCCGGCGGGCAACAGCAGCGGGTGGGGATCGCCCGGGCCATCGCCCACCAGCCGGAACTCCTCATCCTCGACGAGCCGACCTCGGCGCTCGACCCAGAAATGACCGCCGAGGTGCTCGACCTCATCCGCGAGCTGGCCGAGGCGGGGCAGGACATCATCCTGTCGACCCACGAAATGGGATTCGCACGAGCCGTCGCCGACCGCGTGGCCTTCCTCGCCGGAGGGAAGGTCGTCGAACAGGGGGAGGGCGAAACGGTGTTCGGCAGCCCGTCGAGCGGGGAGGCAGAGCGGTTTCTGGCCCGCGTGATGCGCTGGTGAAATATTTTGCTCCGGGCGCTTGAATTCGCCCGCCTTGGGTCGAAACTACCGGCTCGCGTCACCGCACTACCCCATGGTGTAATGGTAGCACAACTGATTTTGGTTCAGTTAGTCAGGGTTCAAATCCTTGTGGGGTAGCCAACTTTTCCGCCCGCCAATCGGTGGGTTCTCGAGCTGGAGGGTAGTCGTGCCGGCTGCCGCGCATCGGGATTGGTGGTGCGAGCGTCCCTGGGGTGATGGCGGCAGCGAAGGGGGCGGTCGTCCGCGTCGTTTGACGGGCAAAACCGGGCGTGGTTCGAAGGCGCCGAATCCGCCGCACGGAAGCCGGCACAGCTTCCCTCCACGGAAGAGGCTGCCACGGCGCGGGAGGTACGCGGACGCCAAGTTCACCGGCTCCCGCCCGCCTCGACAATCCGCTTCATCTCCGCCTCCAAGCGCGCGACGATCTCGGGCTCGTCGGCGTAGAGGTTCGTCGTCTCGCCGAGATCCTTGGAGAGGTCGTAGAGCTGGCCAGTTTTGCCAGGAATCGCTTCCATTGGCGAAAACCCGCCGGAGCCAGGCCGGTCGATGAGTTTCCAATCGCCGTGGCGGATGGTCATGTGGCCGCGACCGGACTTCATGACGACGGGCGGTCGGGGTGCCGCTTCTTTGCCCTGCAGGACGGGGAGGAAGCTGAAGCTGTCGGCACCCGCTCCCGCAGGGAGTTCCTGGCCGGTGAGCTCGGCACAGGTGGCGAGCAGATCGGTGAAGCTGATGGTGCGCGCCGAGGTTGTTCCCGCCTCCACCGTCCCCGGCCAGCGGGCGATGAAGGGCATGCGGTGGCCGCCCTCCCAAGCATCCGCCTTCATCCCGCGCAGGTCGCCGACGGAACTGTGGCCGAAACGCTCGACGTCCTTCTCATACCAGACCGGGCCGTTGTCCGAGGAGAAAAAAACCAGCGTATCCCCGGTCATATCGGCCGCCTCCAGCGCGCCCAAAATCCGCCCGATCTCGGCATCGACCATCATCATGAAATCGCCGTAGAGCCCGGCTCCGCTCTTGCCGGTGAAATCGTCGCCCGGAAGCCACGGGGTGTGGGGGGACGGGTAGGCGAGGTAGAGGAAGAGCGGCTTCGCCGTGTCGCGCCCCCCGATGGCGGCGATCGCTTCATCGGTGAGGCGTGGCGTGACGTCTTTGAGTTCGAGACCCGGGGCGATCCCGCCCGCCCGCCAGAACTCGCCCTGGATCGGTGACCAGCCGTCGGTGGCGTTGGCCCCGATCTGGTCAGTCGGCGGGGCGACGGCACGATCGCCGCGGATGTAGAAATACGGGGGGATATCGGTGGATGCCCGCAGTCCGAAGAACGAGTCGAAACCCCGGTCGACGGGGCCCCCGGGGAGCGGGTTCTCGTAGCCGTTCTCGCGGAAGCCAAGGTGCCACTTGCCGACCATGGCCGTGGCGTAGCCTGCGTCGCGGAGGAGGGAGGGGACGGTGGTTTGTCCCTCGTCGATGAGGGGCTGGGTCGGCCAGACGGAGACGTCGGTGCGGAACGGGTAGCGCCCGGTCATGAGTCCGTAGCGGGACATGTGGCAGAGCGGACCGGGTGCGTGGGCGTCGGTGAATCGCAGGCCGCCGGCGGCGAGCGCATCGATACTAGGGGTAGGAACTTTCGACTCCGGGTTGTAGCAGCCGGGGTCGCCGTAGCCCATGTCGTCGACGAGGATCAAGAGGATGTTCGGATCGGCCGCCGCCGGGGAGGCGAGCAATCCGGCGAGGAGGAGCGAAAGGAATCGGGGGGGCATCCGGGAACGTTCAGACAGGATGGCCATGAGTCACCCGATTATTTACGCGTTGGCCACCTGTTTGCGGAACGATCCGTAGAGGGTGATGACCCAGCAGTAGATCCCGTAGCAAACGAAGCCGATGGCGGTGATACCGAGCAGCCACGGACCGTAGGGCTGGGCGGCTAGCGTATCGAGCGCGCCGCCGAGGCCTTTCACTTCTCCGGCATCGCTCTGCAGGCCGGCTTTGGCAAGGAAGAAGGCGATGATGAGGAACACCACCCCCCGCGCGGCCAGCCCGAGCTTGGCGATGCGCTCGATCCAGGGGCGCTGCGCGGCGGCCGCCCCGTCGAGGTCGAACTTCTCGCGGTAGGTGCCGCGCCCGATCTTGATCCACTGGTTGACGCCAGCGATGGCGATCGCCACGCCGAGGCCGACGACGATCCACGGGCCTCCGGGCATGCCGAGCACCTTGGCGGTCAGCTCTTGTTCGGTTCCACTTTCTCCGGAAGAAGAGGACAGCCCGGTGAAGGCAGCGGCGGCCAGTGCGGCGTAACTGGCCCCGCTGCCGAGGTAGCCGAGGCGCTTGGCGAGACCTTTGCCATCCTCGCCCTCGCCCTCGAGATCGACGAACGCTCCGAGCAGCCGGTAGACCGAGTAGGCGGCGAGCCCGGCGCCGACGAGGATGAGCAAGATGTTGCCGAACGGGCCGTCCTGGATGTTTTGGAGCGCCCCGCTCGAACCGGTCGTCTCGCCGCCGCTGCCGAACGCGGCGAGTGCCGCGAGGACGCCGACGGTGCCATAAACGATCCCTTTGGCCGCGTAGCCGGTCTTCGCCAGGGGGGAGATCCAAGATTTTTGCTCGCTCATGACTCCCCGCTTACGGACGGCAAAGGCATCCGGGCCACCCGTAGCCCGGGCCAGCCCCTGGTCAATAGCTGAAGGGCACGTCCTGCCACCACCGCGCTTTGTAGAAACGCGAACCCTCGTTGCGGTAGGCTACCCGGGGCTCCGCCGGGCGAACCCGCATGACGGTGTCCGCCTGCCAGCTGGCAGCGCCTTCGATCTCGGTGGGGTCGCTTGCCCAAAGGGTGCCGTCGATGTGTTGGCTGGCGCTCTTGATGGCGGAGAGCTCGGAGACCAGCTCGAACTTCGACGATTCGATATCGAAAAGGTAGAGCGCGAGATTGTTGCTCACCAGGAACTGGGCCGT
>CAZKYJ010000232.1:0-7219 GCA_964556355.1 uncultured Verrucomicrobiales bacterium
GTTGGAGCCGAGCAGCTCGAAGCTGGCGGGGTCGCGCGGGGGCTGATCGTTGGCGGAGGTGATGCTGAGGCCGGTGACGGTGGTGGCGCTGGTGGTCGGGATGATGGTCGCACCGACCGAACCGGTCGCCCCATCGAAATTGAGATACTTTGTGGCGCTGTCGTTATCGATCAGGTTGCCAGGCTCCTCGTTGCCGCTCCCCGGCGTGTTGGCCGAGCTACCGATGACCGTGTCGCCCGGTCGGGTGATGTCGTTCAGGATGGTCGAATCTTCGACCAGGATTTCGATTTCGGCGATCTGCATCGAGTTGGCGCCGGCAGCGTTGCGCAGGCCGGCCTCGGGGAAACTGACGCGGTAGGCGGCAAAGTACTGGCTGTTCATGATCGGGACGGTCGATGTCTGACCGCGCCCGGTCGGAAGGTCCGTGTTGCCGGTGGCGATCGGGATCCAGGTGGCCCCACTGTCGTTCGAGCCCTCGAAGACGAAGGTGAGCGGGTCCCGCTCGGTCGCGTCGTTGGCGGAGGTGAAGCTCAGCGCCGATGGGGCACCGTAGCCGGAGGTGGGGAACGTGAAAAACCCGGTGTCGCCCCCCGTGCCGGAATTGGCGGCACCGCCGGTGGTGCCGAAATTGAGGTATTTCGTCCCGCTGTCGTTATCAATGATTCTCTCCGGGGCTTCGTTCGCGGGGAACGATTGGTCGTTTTCGTTGGCGTTGAATCCGGTGATGGGATCGCCGGGCGAGGTGATATCGACGAGGGCGCCACCGGCTGCGGCCGGAAAGGTCGCGGCGAGCGCGAGGGCGCAGAAGGCGCGGAGAGCGGGGTGCTTCATGGGTCGGTCGAAAGTGAGGAGTTCCCATTGACTGCCTCGGACGCACCGCCGGTGTACGCGGGTGGAGAAGATTTTATCAGTTCGCCCGCCCGGGGTCGGTACCGTTGAGGAACTCTTCCAGCGCGGTGAAGCGGTCGGAATCGTGATCCGAGTTCCGATCGGTCGGATCGGATGTCGAGTAGCCGTGTTGCCGCTCCCAGTCGTCGGACATCCCATCGTGATCTTCATCGGGGTAGGGGATCCCAGGATCCAGCGGGGCGATCGCTGGTGGGATGCCCGGCTGCGGGGTCGCTCCCTGGGCGATGTGCTCCAAGATATCCCGGTCCAGATCGTCGCGGTTGTCCACGAACGTCCCGTCCGGGAGGAGGCGATGCCGCGCGCCGACGGCGGCCAAGGAGGTCTCGAGCAAGGTCGATGCCGCGGCCGCCGGGGTGGGAAACTGGAAGGCGAGCGGTCGGGCGGGGCGGGAGAAGGCGGGGTCGAGCCGGCGCCAGTCGGAGCCGGCTTCGGCGGCGGGAGCCCCCAGGAGATCTCGGAGCGAGCGGCCGGTCACCTCTCCCCAGCCGAGAGGCTTGGAGAGTGCACCGGCCAGCACGCGGCGGTTGTCCTCGATGAAGATTCCGGGGTCGGCCGGGCGTCCCGGGCGGTTGGCGAACCCCGGGCTCCACGCGATCTCGGGGAACCCCGACGGGCCGCCGATCGCCCAGAAGACGTTCCCGACGATGCCCGCGGCCGTCCCGCCGATCAGCTCGACCGGTGGGGACTTGCTGCCGACAAACACGTTGTTGACCACCTCGGCGGTGTCGGTGGCCAGCGAGAGCATGTAGGTGTCGTTGTGGGCGAAAACGTTCCTGGCGAAGGTGATCTGGTTCGGGTGCTCGTCATCTCCGAAGGCGGTGCGAAGGTCGGCGGCGTGGTTCCGCCGGATCGCTTCGGGCGTGGCGGAACCAAAGGCGAGGGTCTGTGAGACCGTTACCTGACCGACCGGCCACTCGCCGATGCCGCGGTCCCTGATGGTGATGTTCCCCCCGCAGAACCCGCTGATCGAGCAGTGGTCCACGACGACGTCACGGGCGCCCGAGCGGATCTTGATCCCTTTCTGCCGGTCGGTGCCGAGCAGCCGGCCGCGCACACGGAGGTAGCGGACGACCACGTCGTGCGTCATGATGCGCAGGCCACCGTACTCCGGGACCGACGCGTCGATGGCGATCCCCCCGCCCGGCGCCGTCTGCCCCGCGATGGTGAGATAGGGCTCGGTGATCTCGATGGCGGACGCCAGGCGGATCGTCCCGCCGGTACGGAAGACGATCGTGCGGGGTCCCGGGGTTTCGCAGGCTTCCCGGAGCGAGCCGGGTCCGGCGTCGGCCAGCGTCGTCACCTCGATGACCTCGCCGCCCCGACCGCCGATGGCGGCGGCGCCTCCCCCGGAGGCACCGGGGAACGCGGCGAGCGGAGCCGCATGGTTTCTTCCCGTGATCGGAGCGGGCGTGGAAAGGTACCCTGGTTCGTTGGTGTAGCGGCCGGTGACCGTGGCGTAGTAGCCAGCGACGACGTCGGTCGAACGGTCGCCCCAGCCGTCGGCAAACCGCACGCGCCCTTCTTCGACCGCCAGCGAGGTGCGGCTTTCTGCTGCCTCAAGGATGAAGTGGGTTCCGAGGACGGTGGCTTTGGCGTGGGGGGTGACCAGGCGCATCGAGCGATCCCTCGGTTGGCGGGCGACGGTGCAGGTCAGGGTGCCATGCCGGAGCGCGAGCGCTTTGCGATCCCCCCCGTCGAGCAGGCGGAGGCTCGAGCTGGCGCCGACGACGAGGGTGGTGGCTTCGCCGGGGTAGCGGAGGACGATGCGCCCGCCGTCACCGGTCTCGATCCGCTCCCCTGGACGGACGTCTTGTCCCACCGCTGGTCTCCCCTGGTTTTCACCCGTGCGGAGGACGGAGACATCCCCCGATAGCGCTACCACTTGCGGGACGGTTCCGGGCGTGGGGGGGAGGATTCGGGGGAGCGCGATGGCGGCCATCGCTACGGCGGCGCAGGCGGCCAGGGCCGTCCAGAGCCGGTGCCGCGGCGGCCGGGCGGCGGGAGCGACGGCGGGCTGAGGTTGGGGGAAGGGGACGATATCGGCGCGGAGTTGTTCGAGGGCCGCTTCGCCATCTGCCACCGCGAGGTGCTGCCGGGTGGCGGAGACAAAAGCGGCCCACTCGAGGATCGCCTCGCGGACGGGCGACGGGCGACCGGCGCTCCCACAGAACGCGGAACGGGTGATCTCGGGTCTGTCTCCGCGCCCTTGCCCCCGGAAAAAGTCGGTCAGGACATCGGGATCGGATGCGGGCGGCGCGGGCGCTTCCCCCGTTCCGGCCAGGCGGTTGCGCATGCATTCCCGCAGGCGGTTACGCAGCCGGTAGAGCTGGACCTTGGGGGTATCGGGAGCCTCGTTCTGCTCGTCGGCGATCTGCCGGCAAGACTTCATCTCCGCATAAAACTCGTGGAGGAGGCGCTTGGCGCGGGGGGTGAGTCCGGCCATGCACTCGCGGAGCGCGCCGATCCGGCGCGCGAGCTCCTCGCGATAGGAATTCGGATCGGCGAGGATCTCGCTTTCTAGTTGCCCGTGGAAAAGGGATTCGAGAGCCGCTTCTTCCATCGATTCCTCCCGGTTGCGGGAGCGGAAGTGGGCGAGCGCCTTCCGGCGGACGATGCCACGAACCCAAGGGAAGACCTCGTCAGGGGACCGGTAGTTCTCCCATTTGCTCGAGACGGTCAAAAACGCCTCATGGACAATGTCCTCGGCTGCCGACCAATCTTTCACCATCCCAAAGCAGTAGCCGACGAGGGCGTCGCGGTGGGAGTGTGCGATGAGCAGCACCGCATTCCTGTCGATGTCGGGGAATGGGATGGATGTTTCTTGGTGAGGCACGAACCGGGGCTCTATCTACCATCCGAAGCGTGCACCACGCAATCGGAGAAAATTGCCCTTCCGGTGTACACCCGTTGCATCTTCGCGACAGTTGGAGTCGAAAAAAGGGACAGTGCCCCGCATTTTCTACCACCTGCTTGCAACTTTCGCGCCCACTATGAAACTCCCGCGCCACCGACCAATTTACTCCCGAATGACCATCTCGAAATTCCTGCGTTCCCTCCTCGTGGTGACCTGTATCGCCGCTGCCCCCGCCGGGGCTGACGCGGCCACCGCCACCTTCCGCTACTTCCGGTTCACGCCGCTCGAGCTGCGGGGGCCTAACCCCAACAGCGTGCAGTTATCGGAAGTCGAGTTAGTTTTCGAGAACGCCCCGGTGGCCGGCGCGGTGGCGACCAATCCCGGGGGCAACAATCCGACCAACGAGCAGCCGCCGCGTGCGGTTGACGGGGACACCTCAACCAAGTGGCTCGACTTCAACGTTCTCCCGCTCATCCTCGACTTCGGTGCCCCCGTCACCATCGATAGCTACCGTTTCGCCACCGCGAACGATGCCCCCGAGCGCGACCCGGTGGCTTTCGTCCTCGAGGGGAGCGACGACCAGGCGAACTGGACGCAGCTGGATGTCCAGTCGGAATTCCCCACTCCAACCACCCGGTTCACCTACACCACGGACATCGTCCTCCCCGACCTCGTCCCCCCGTTTGTCGAAACGTTTTCGCGTGACACCCCGCTCATTATCCGGGCCGGGGATTCGGTCGAGCTGGGTTGGAGCACCCCCCGCGCGACGAGCGTGACGATCGAGCCTGGCGGCCTCTCGTTCACCGAAGAGGTCGGTGACGTCAATGTCACCCCGACCGAGGACACCACCTACACGCTGACCGCGACGAACGGGGCGGGAGTGGCGACGGCCACGGTCGACGTCCGCGTCGTCGCCGCTGGCGGAACCGCCACCTACCAGTTCTATCGGTTCACGCCGCTCCGGCTGCGGGCCACCCCCCCGAGCATCAACCCCTCCGTCCAGGTGTCAGAGATCGTCCTGAAGAACATGGGCACCGAAATCACGGGGGCTGTCGCGACCAATCCAGGCGGGTTCAACCCGGCGGCGGAGCAGGCCGGAGGTGCGGTGGACGGCGACACGAACACCAAGTGGCTGGACTTCCGTGCCCTGCCGATCATCCTCGACTACGGCTCCCCCGTCACGGTCGATTCCTACACATTTGCCACCGCCAACGATGCCATCCAGCGCGACCCGCTCACCTTCGGTCTCGAAGGGAGCAACGACGGCACGAGCTGGGATCCGCTCAGCCTCGTGGTCGGTTACCCGACGCCCACCGCGCGGTTTACCTTCATCCAAGATGTCCCGCTCGACGGGGGCGTCCCGTCCCCGTTCATCCAGGAGTTCGTCTCCGATTCCCCGGGCTTCATCGATGCCCAGCCGGTTGATCTGGCGTGGGAGACCTGGGGTGCTGAATCCGTGTCCATCGACCAGTCGGTCGGTGTCCAGCCCGTGGTCGATGGCTCCGTCGCCGTCGTGCCGGCGGGAACGACGACCTACACCCTGACCGCATCGAACGCGGGGGGCATGGTGACGGCCGAGACCATCACGACCGAGGTCTTCCCCGAGTTCGACACCATCGACTATCCCAATTTTGACGCGGCCGGCGATGAGATCGCGCTCCTCGGTGCGGCATTTTTGACCGTGGATGCCCCGGTGGCGAACCCGGGGCCGATCCGGCGCCTGCGGATGACTTCCAACGCGGGGAACGCGATCGGCACCGCGTGGTTCCGGATCCGCCAGCAGATCCAGTCCGGGTTCGACACCACGTTCACCCCCCAGACCAGTTTCGCCCACGGTGACGGGGGCGAGTTCATGGCGTTCATGATCCAGGACACCGCTCTGGGATCGGGGTTGCTCACCACCGGGTTCGAGCACCCCAATACCGATTTTGGCACCTATTTCGACCGTCTCTCGATCCGGCTCGATTCGCTCCAACAGGGCGGCGACCCGAGCTCGGCGTTCATCCGGGTGACCAATGGAACCGACGTGCTGGCGACCGCCGACCTCACCCAGTTCCCCGAGATCACCAGCTTGAACCAGACGCAGACCGACCAGTCGGCCATGCCCCCGGATATCACGTCCGTGCCGACACTTTCCTACGCGGGCGGCAACGGGCCGTTCTTCACCGTGCGGGTTACCTATGTGCCCAATGACCTCGACGTTTACTTCGACGGCGTGCTCGTGATCGATAGCCTGGCGGTCGATCTTGATGCCCTCGGTGTCGTCGATGAAAACGGGACGGCCTTCGTCGGGTTTTCCGGCCGGAATACCGGTACGGCACGGGAGAACCACGACGTGACCAGCTGGACGTTCGGCCCGCCGGTCGCGGGCGACTTCTACGTCGTCGAGATCATTCGCGAGTTCGGGTTCATCAATCTCACGTGGCTGTCGGAAGACGGGGCCGACTACCAGATCGAACGCTCGGTCGGGTTCGGTGTTTGGGAGCGGGTTGCCGGGGTGATCCCCTCGGCAGGGACGACGACGACCGGTTCGGTAACGGATTCGGGCGCCGCCGGCGAGTTTTTCCGCATCGTCCGAGTCGACGGCTAACAAACCGCGACTCGAAGGAGGGTGAACCGCCCTCCGCCTACTCTGCTGCTGCTCCGGGCTCGGGGATGCCGTCGAAGAATTCGACCTCCCCCGATTCGAGCGAGTACTCCGCGCCGACTACGAGGAGCCCTTGGCGATCGATCAAGTTTTCGAGGATGACCGAACCGTGCCGGAGGTGGGAGGCCGAGGCGCGGATATTGGCACGGACGGCGTGCTTGAGGAGTGCTTCGGGATCGTCGCGGAGGGCGGTTTCGAACAAGGTCTCCACGGAGGGTTGGATGCGGTCGACGATGGAACTCAGGTTCGTCGAACGGCTCCCCGACGGCCGGCGTAGCTCGTCCAGCGTGGCCTTGACGGCGCCGCAGTTCGAGTGGCCGAGAACCACCACGAGCCGGGTGCCGAACTGCTCGGCGGCGAACTCGACGCTTCCGACCAGCGAGGGCGCCACGATATTTCCGGCTACGCGGATGACGAAAAGGTCGCCGAGGCCCTGGTTGAAAATGATCTCGCCGGGCACGCGCGAATCCGAACAGCCGAAGACGATGGCGAACGGTTCCTGACCCGCCACCAGTTCGCTCCTTCGGGTCGAACAGGTGGCGCCGCCCCGATCGGCGGACTCCGAGACGAAGTGGCGGTTGCCCTCGCGGAGGCGTTGGAGAGCTTCGAGGGCTTCGGGTGCAGGTGGTGTTCTCATGGTTGCGGTGGCGGGTCAGTCTTGCTCCTACGGGCGGCTGCGCCAGAATGGACGCCGCTGAAACGGGTTTGCAACATGCGATTGAGGGTGTCGCCGTGGCGCTCGTCCGGTTTCCTTGGAGGGCACCGGCATCGGTCTGGGGGAGGCCGTGCGCCTGGAGGTGCCCGTGCAG
>CAZKYJ010000233.1:0-6808 GCA_964556355.1 uncultured Verrucomicrobiales bacterium
ATGCCGATGAGGGCATCGGGTTTGACCCGTTCCATCAGGCGGACGTTCCCGTCCGTGCCCATCGTCTTGCCGCCGCCCGTGCTGAGGGTGAAGGTGTGGAATCCGAGGCCGGCGTAGTGCATCTGCCAGAAGGCGAGGTGCGGGGCGAAGGGGAAGACGTTGAGGTGGCGAAACTCCTGCTCCGACCGACAGATCTCCATGAGACGACGGCCGGCGAGGGCGAGGTTGTCGAGGTCATGACCGGTATAGAAAAAGGGTACCGGTTCCGATGAGCGCCCGGTGGTGCTGGTCATCAAGAGCGGACGGAACTCGTGGGCGAGCGCCTCGCGGGCGGCCTCGCGCCCCCGGAGGAGCGCGTGGATGACCGTGCCGGGACGCCGGGCGAGGAGGGCGGGATCCGGGGCGATGACGAACCTGCGCGACTGCTCGGAGCCGCCGAGCAGATCCGCTTTCGACGTGAACGGGAGGCGCCGGAGATCGTCGCGTGTGGCGAGTCTGTCGGGACGGATAACGCGTTCGCGGTAGAACGGCGAGAACGGGATGACAACGTTCGCGAGGTAGTGGCGGAAGGCCGCCAGCTGGGCGCGCTCGGCATCGGGGGGGGCGAGCGACGCCCAGTGGCGGCGGAGGGAATGGAGTGCGCGGTTTTTCATTTTGCGGCGACGAGGGCTTGGAGTTCGGCCAGGGCTGAAGTGGCGGCCTGGCGGCCGGTCTCGATGTAGGCGGCGTGCTGATCGAAGCGGAACCAGGCGGAACCGCAGGGGTAGACATGCAGGCAGACGTCGGCGCGGGCAGCGGCCTCGGTGGCCATGCGGATCTGGCTGGCCTGGAGCCCGCGCATGAGCGTGTCGAGGAGGTTCCCGGTAGCGAAGGCATTGAGGTGCCGGTTGAGGAACCGGCCGAGCCTGGCCAGCCATCTGTCCGAAGGGATCTCCGGGGGCATCTCACCGCCGCAGCGGACGAGATCGTCGAGGGAGGGGAGGGCGTTGACGGCGATGATGCGCTCGATCCCCAACTCCTCTAGCACCCCCACCGGGAGCGGTGCACAGGCGGCACCGTCGGTGTAGGTGCGGCCGTCTTTCTCGACGGGGACGACGATGCCGGGCATGGCGAGGCTGGCGTGGACGGCGGAGGCGACGTCCCCGGTGTTGAAGACCGCACGCTGGAGGGTGACGAGGTCGGTGGCCACCACGTGCAGGTCGCGGACGAGGTCGGAGAACTCGAGCCCCTCGCCGATTGAGCGCGAGAGGCGGGCAAGCACTTTGCGGCCGGTGAGGAAGCCGCGGCGGGGCGGGAACACGGGGTCGATGAGCTTGCGGATGTCGCGCCCGGAGGCGATCTCGGCGGCGAACTCCTCCAATTGCGCGCCGTTGTGTCCGGCGTTCCAGCACGCGCCGACGTAGGCACCCATGCTGGTGCCGACGACGACATCGACGGGGATTCCGGCCTCTTCCAGAACCTGGATGACGCCGACGTGGGCGAGCCCTTTGGCCGATCCGGACGAGAGGGCGAGCCCGATACGACAGCGCCCGACGGTGCGCGCGGACAGTCCGATGTGACGGTCGCGCGATCCCCCGTCGTGGAAGCCGCGCAAGAAGGCGGAGGGCGGAAGGCCAAGCCGCCGGGCAATGGTGCCGACGTCGGGGCGATTTCCTGCACCCGTCGGGAGGACGACCGGATGCAGATCGGGGGGATCCCCGACGTCGGGAACCATGCGGAGGAGTTCGGTGGCGGCGCGGATGTCGGACTCGCGATCGCTAAGGTAGACGAATCCGAGATCGGCCTGGGAGAGGATCTGGGCACAGCCGGGAGCACTCGCGGCGACGGCGACCAAGACGTAGGGGAAATGGACGTTGAGGTGCCCGAGGAGCGCCGGGAGGGATCCCGGGTCGGCGGGACCCGGTCCCGAGGAAAGAGCGAGGGCACTGTGCGTTCCGCGATCCTCGATGTGGTCGGCGAAGCAGAAGGTGCCGTTGGCCGTCGGGCGGCAGGTCTCCCAGTCCGCGAGGGACGGGGCCGCTTCCCCGGGGACGAGCTCCACGACCAGGATCTTCCGCCCGCTCGCGGCGGCCAAGGCGCCGGCGATATCGTGGGCGATGGAGCGGGATCCGGCTTCAGAATCCACGAAAGCGAACGCGGCCACCCGCCGGGTGCGGGATGGCGCCAGCCCCTGCGGTGCGGAGTGCAGCGACTGTGCGAAGGTCCCGAGAACCCGGGCGTCTTGGGCGAGAGTTTCGCTGAGCCCGGCGGTGTCGATACGCAGGAGGAGGGCATCGGACGCGACCGTCACGTCAGCCTGGTAGTGGCGGCCGGTGACGAGCTCGTGGCGGCCGATGATCTCGCCAGGCCCCCGGATGCTCGATGTGGTGTCGGGTCGGACGATCTCACAGCGGCCGGCAAGCACGACGTAAAGGTGCTCGCAGGGGGCGCCCCGCCGGCAGAGCAGCGTGCCTTTGGGGACATCCTCGACCGTGGCGCCGTCGCTGAGGCGTTTGAGCGCGGAACGCGATAACTTGCGGAAAACGGGGTGGGTTTTGAGCAAGCTTCGACCATCGCGCCGGGGGCGCAGGGCATCGCGCAGATTTTGTAGGCTGGCCATCGAATTTGGTATTCCTTTCCTCGACTCGCGTTCTCCAAGGACGGTTCCGGAGGATTCGATCCGAGGGGCGCGCGAGGCGAGGAGCGGTTTGCCCAAGTGACGGCTATGTAATGCCTATGTGTTTACTTCTGTGCTACGTTTGACGCGCGATGATGGAGTTTTATTCCGTGGCGAGGCCTGAGAGATTCCCATTTGAACGGGGCGCTGTCCCGGGCGCCGTACGACCGTTGCGGATGATCGTTGGCATCAACCGGACGCGCCGACCCTGGTGCTGCCGGTAGAGGCGCCCGGTGTGGGCACACCCGCAACCCCACTCGTGGCCATCGTCGTGGAGGGGCGTCGCGCACCGGATTCCGCCATCGCAGAATCGTGCGGCGTTTCCCGCGTCGAGCGGTTTTTCAGACCGCCTCTAGTCCCCGCACCCCTGCGGCGGTGCTGGAGCCGAAGGCGTCGGTCTCCACGCCCATGTGTTGGGCGAGGGCGACGAAAAGGTTGGCCAGCGGGGTGTTGTTGTCGGCGTCGTGGGCGACGTAGCCGGCATGCTTGAAGCTGCCTCCGGCCACCAGGACGGGGATGTTCCGCCAGTCGTGGGAACTGGCGTTGCCGAGGTTGGAACCGTAGAGCACCGCGGTGTGATCGAGCAAGCTGCGTCCGCTCTCCCCGACCGATTTCAACTTCGTCAAGAACTCGGCGAGCACGACGAACTCCGTCTCCTCGATGATCTTCAGCTCGTCAATCTTGTCCGGATCTTTGCCGTGGTGCGAGAGGTTGTGCCAGTCGGTGCTGACCCCATCGAGGTTGCTGGGCACCGAGTTCATCCCGGTGAGCTGGAAGGTGACCGTCCGGGTCGAATCCGTCTGCAGGGCGAGGACGATCATGTCGTTCATGAGCCGCTGGCGGCCGATGGCATCGTTCTTGTCGTCGATATCCGTCGGCTCGGCCGCGGTGACTTCCGGTTTCGGTTTTTGCGCCCAGCCCTCGGATTGCTGGAGCCGGGTCTCGAGCTCGCGTACCGACGTGAGGTACTCGTCGAGCTTCTCCTTGTCACGGTGTCCCAGATCCCGGTCGAGGCGCCGGGCGGCACTGAGGACGGTGTCGAGGATGCTGCGGCCGCGGCGGAACTCCCGCATTTCCTCGGCGACTTCGGCCTCGCTGCCCTGGACGAAGAGGGCGCGAAAGAGCTTGGCCGGCGACTGTTCGGCGGGGATGCTGACCCCGGTCGGCGTCCAGGAGAGCGAGCTGCCGCCGGTGGAGAGAGCGAGGTAGGGGTAGCGGGTCTGAATCCCGATCTCGGCGGCGATCCTCTGGTCGAGCGAGACCGTGTTCTTGAATCCGGCCAGCCCGGGGCGCGGGGCGGAGGTCAGCCACGTGAGCTCCGAGGTGTGGCCGTCCCGTCCCTGTTGTTCCGGGTGCGAGAGCCCGGAGAATACCGTGAAGTCATTGCGGTGATCGTTCAGCTTTTCCAAGTAGGGCGTGGCGATGTAGTCCCGCCCGGCGGCCTCCGGGAAAAGGTGGGGGCCGTGGAACCCGAGGGTCGCGCACATCGCGACGAACCGCTTCGGCGAGGACGGCGGCGGGGTGGAGGCGCGGGCGAAGGCCGGAGCCATAGCATCGAGGAGCGGGAGGCCGAGGAGGGCGGCGCCGCTACCCTTGAGGAAATGGCGGCGGCTCAGCGCCGGACGGTTCGAAATGTGGGGTGCGAACATGGGAAGTGGTGGGGCGGACGGTCGCGCTACTTATGGCGGAAAATTTCGCTGGTGACGACGAGGCGGACGAGGTCGCCGACGCCCCGCCCGGAGGCCGCTGATTCCCGGGTGATACGGTCGAGCTCGGCGCGGTCGGAGAAGCCGAGCTCGCGTCCGGTGGCGAAAACGAGCAGCTTTTCCGCGAGGGCGCGGGTGAGGCCGTCCGGGTCGTCGGCGAGGTGGTCGCGGAACTCGAGGAACCCGTCGAAGGTGCGCCCGTCGGCAAGCCGTCCCGAGGCGTCGACCGGTGGGCCCGTCCGGTAGCGGGTCCACCCGTTCTGGACGGGTACGACGACTTTTTCGCCCTCGCCGATGCTGCGGAATCGGTCGCGCCAAGCGCCGATGGGATTGAACGACTCCAGGGCGAAGCCGGGCGGGTCGATCTTGGCGTGACAGCTTTGGCAGCTCTCCTGGCTGCGATGCTGGTCGAGAATCTCCCGAAGCGTCTTTGCCCCGCGGATGTCGGGTTCCACGCCCGGGGTCCCGGGTGGCGGTGGGTGAAAAACCTCACCGAGGAGGTGCTCGAGAACCCATGCCCCGCGCCGTACCGGTGAGCTGTTCGTTCCATTCGCGGTCACCTTGTGGATGCTGGCCTGTCCGAGGATCCCACCCCGGGGGCTTTCCGCGGGGAGCGACACCCGTCGGAACTCGGGGCCGTCGACGCCGCCAATCCCGTAGTGCTCCGCAAGCCGCTCGTTGATCAGGGCAAAATCCGAGCGGACGAGATGGTCGATGCTGAGGTTTTCAGTGAGCAGTTCGCGGAAGAATCCGCGGGACTCTTCGAGCATCGAGTACTGGAGGTAGCCGTCGAACTCGGGGAAGAGCTGTTCGTCGGGGTTGGTGTCCTCGATGCTGCGGAGATCGAGCCATCCGTCGGTGAAGTCCCGGATGAAACGCCCGGCCCGCGCGTCCGCCAGGAGCCGGTCGGTCTGGCGCCCCAGTGCATCGGTCGAGGCCGTCAGCTCCCCGGCTTCCGCGGCGCGGAGAAGCTCTTCGTCCGGCGTGGTGCGCGAGAGGAAGTAGGAGAGCCGGCTGGCCAACGCGTAGTCGTCGAGAGCACCGGCGGGCTCCCGCAGATAGAGAAAATCCGGTGAACAGAAGATCGCGCTGACCGCGGTGCGGAGCGCGGACTCGACCGGAGCACCGTCGCCGAGCTGGTTCGCGAAGAGGTCGAGGTAGGGGGCGATCTCCGCGTCGCCGGCCGGGCGGCGGAAGGCGCGCGCCGCCACCCGCCGGAGCACCGGCGCGACGTCGGCGACCGGGTTCGCCGATTTGATGGCATAGCGCGCGCGATACCACGAGTGCTGCCGGTGGCTGGGGTTGTCCGGCGGGATCTCGGTGCGGTCCAGGCCGTCGTAGAGCAGGTGGTTTCCCCTGCCCGGGAACGCGTCGACGATCGGGCCGTCCATCTCGACGAGCTTGATGGCCACTCCGGGACCGGTGTAGTTTTCGATCCCTCCGTCCTTGATCACGTTTTTCGGGTCGAAGAGCCCCATGGGTTCGATCCCCAGCATCCGGCTCCCCTCCAGCCAGACGTCTACGGTGACCGTCGTGGGCACTCCGGGCGGCAGGCTGAAGTATCCCAAGGTGATTGGCGGTTGCCCTTTCGACCAGGTGAAAGACCGGAGTTCGAAGGTCAGGGGCGCGTCGCTCTGGTAGGCGTAGCCGGTGATGCGCACCCGGTATTTTCCGGTGGCGTGAGCATCGGTGCCCCGGAGAAGGCCCGACGGGTAGCCCCACTGCCGGAAGTGCACCACCGCCCCGTCGTCCAGCTCCAGCCAGTTCTTGCCGAGGAACTTGTCCGCGTCACGCACCGTCGCGTAGCTGGCCGATTTCTGCTTTCGCTCGTCCTGCCGCGAGGCGGAGACCAGCGGGTCGTCCAGCACCCGCCCGATGGCGTCGAGGTAGGCCCGCATCTGCACCATCGAGATGCCCAGCGCGTCGCCCACGGTGTCGAACCCGTGAGAACGGCCGTCTTCCGGCAGTTCGGCGGCGAGGTCGAGCCCGGTGCCGAAGAGGTCGTTCAGGGTATTCTCGTACTCCTGACGGTTGAGGCGCCGGAGGACGGTGCCCTTGGCGGCGCCGTGGGCGGCGACGAGCGGTGGGGCGAGGTGTTCCGCGAAGGCGGCCCGCTCGGCTCCGCTCGGCTGCGGTTTCTTCGCCGGGGGCATTTCCCCGTCCGCCACCCGGTCGAATATGCGTTCCCATTCGGCGAATGTGGCCGGGTCGGCAAGATCGGTGCCGAGCGCATAGAGGTCGAGGTCGGCCTCGGCGACGACGTCGTCGTGGCACTCGTAGCAGTGCCGCTCGAAAAACGGTTCCAGTCCGCTGGCAAACGGCTCGGCGGTCGCCCATGGGGCAAGGGCTAGGGTGCCAAGGGAGAGGGCGCTGGCGATCCGGGATTCCATGGTGTGGGTGCGGGGGGTGGATACGATCGTCGGGGGGAGACACTTTCGGTTGCACT
>CAZKYJ010000233.1:6818-7195 GCA_964556355.1 uncultured Verrucomicrobiales bacterium
GCAAGGGCTGCGGCGCAGAGGGAGAGGGTGGTGGCGATACGGAGCTCCATGGTGTGGGTTCGGGGGGGATACGATCGTCGGGGGGAGACACTTTCGGTTGCACTCTGGCCCGGGGCAGGTAAAATGCGCGTTCTTCCGCCCGGACCCAGTTGGCCGCCCCGTGGGGTTCCGGGAAGATAAGGGGCGAACGTCGGAAGGCTAAACAAACCAAACAACCAAACCTTAACTACATATCCAAGTATGAGTTTAGAAGCACTCAGTGCCTTGATCGACGAGTCGTTCAAGGAATTCCGCGAGGGGTCCATCGTCAATGGCACCATCCTCGATATCAAACCCCAGGTCGTCCTTGTCGACATCGGCTACAAGTCTGAGGGCGC
>CAZKYJ010000234.1:0-6164 GCA_964556355.1 uncultured Verrucomicrobiales bacterium
TGGGGACTCGCCGCCGTGCTTCCCGCCGACCGCACCGGCATCGCATTGACATCGCTCCCCGACGCCGTCGCCATCCGCGCGGTCGGGGAGAGCGGGATGCTTTCGGATCCCAGCGTGGTAAAAACGCGCTAGTGCTCGAGATCACTACGGGCCGGTCGCGGCATTCTCCGGCGATGGTGCGTCCTCCGACCCGGACGGGCATCGGAGATCCGCTCCCCGGCGCGGGGCGATCGCCCGCCCCATCGGGAGAATCGCGTCATCGGGCCCCCGTCAGACCGCCACGACCAAGCTGATCTCCACCGCCACGCCGAGCGGCAACGAGACGCAGCCAACCGCAGTGCGCGAGTGGCGGCCGGCGTCGCCGAAGATCTCGATGGCCAATTGGGACGCGCCGTCGATGACTTTCGGGTGGTCGGTGAACTCGGGACCGCAATTGACGAACCCGTGGATGGCCACGATGCGCTTGATGGCATCGAGGCTGCCAACCACATCTTTCACCACGGCGAGGCGCCCGAGCAGACAAATCCGCGCCGCCTCGCGCCCGTCTTCGAGGGTGACGCCCTCGCCGACCTTCCCGAGGATCGAGCGGCCGGGCGAAATGGAGATCCCGCCGGAGAGGTAGAGGAGTTCGCCCTGGCGCACGCAGTGTTCGTAGGCGCCGGCGGCGGCGGGCACGGGCGGCAGCGCCAGCCCGAGTTCTTGGAGTTTGTCTTCGATGTTGCTCATGATGATTCTAGCGGCGCCAAGCGCCGGCCCCGGCTGCTTTCGCCTGCGCCTCCAACCCTTGCAAGTGGGATTTGAACGCGCCCATCGACCGACCGTCGGGGAGGTCTTCGCCCTTGGTGTAGATCCGGGCGAGGCCGCGGTTGACCAGCCTTTCTGAGAGGTAGCCTCCGTCGGGGAAGCGGACGAAGGCGTAGTAGCGCCCGCTGTCGTAGACCTCTTCCCAGAGCGTGAAAACGGTGAACGGCTCGTGCTCCAGCATCCCGAGCGCCACCTCCTTGGCCGCCACCCCGACTTCGATGGCGCGATCGGGGCTGACGCCGAAATAGCGGGCCTGGTGGCCGATGCGCTCGCCGTTGTACTGGTGGCGGCGCTTCTCCGGGGCATCGACGAAGTAGAGCCGCAGCGTGAGCGCGTTCCCGTCGTGGACGACGACGAAGCTGTCGCCGTCGTTGTTCCGGTCGTCGGTGAGGCGACAGCCCGAGAGGATCTCAAAGTTGCCCTGCACGGCACCCGCCGGGACCTCCGCTGGCCATGATGGGAACTGTGGAAACCCACCGTCGCCACCCGACTTCTGCCATTCGAGGTAGGCGTAGGTGAGCGCCGCGACGATCAGCAAGCCGACGGGACCGAGCGCCTTCTTCCGTTTCGATCGTGCCCGTGCCATGCACCGACCATGGCCGCTGGCGAATCAGACGCAATTCGCAGTTGCCGCTGCGGCCACATCTGCGTTAGGAAACACTGACCATCCTCCATGACGCCCGAACTTGCCGAACTTCTGGAACGCACGAGCCCCCTCGGGGCGAGCGACCTCTTCCTTGCGGAGGGGCGCCCGCCGATGCTCCGGGAGCACGGCGAGCTGATCGAGGTATCGCACTCGCCGCTCGGCAGGGAAATCATCGACGAACTTTTCGCCCATTGCGGTATCGACCCCGCGGTCACCCGGGACCATGATCTCGGGTTCGACACGCCGAACGGCTTGCGGTTCCGGGGGAACTTTCACCGAGCCGGCGGGCAACCCGCCGTCGTGCTCCGCCACGTCCGCCGGCAGGTGCCCACGATGGACACTCTCGGACTCCCGGGAGAGCTCCTCCCCAAGTGGCTCTCCCGCCCCTCCGGCATCATCGTTGTCACCGGCTCCACGGGTTCGGGGAAATCGACGACCGTCGCCTCGTGCCTCGAGTGGGTGAACGCGCAGATGAACCGGCACATCGTCACGATCGAGGACCCCATCGAGTTCATTTTCCACGACCGCCGCTCGTTCTTCACCCAGCGGGAGGTCGGCTCGGATACGGAGTCCTTCGCCACCGGGCTGCGCAGCGCGATGCGGCAATCGCCCGATGTCATTTTCCTCGGTGAGGTGCGTGATCGCACCACGGCGACCATCGCGCTGCAGGCGGCGGAAACCGGCCAGCTCGTGGTGACCACCATGCAGAGCTTGAGCGTGCGGGACACCTTCGCGCGACTGACGAACCTATTCGACGAGGGAGACCGCGCGGCCATCCTCGACCTCCTCGCCTTCCAGCTCATCGGCTGCATTTGCCAGCAGCTCATCCCGGGCCCGCACGGCCTCTTCCTGGCGCTCGAGCACATGGAGAACGTCGGCGCCACCCGGCAGTACATCCGCGAGGGAGAACCCGAGCGGCTCAGCGAGCACCTGCGCGAGCGCACTTCGGCCGAGAACCGGAGTTTCCTCACCTCGCTCGTCGAGGGTTGCCAGCAGGGGCGGATCACCACCGAGGCCGGGATGGCCGCCTCGGGAAACGAGATCGAATTCGCCCGCGCGCTCCGCGGCATCGCGTAGATTCTCCCCGACGTCCCTCCCTTTTTCCAATCCTAGCGAATGCCTGCTTCTCCCGACGACCTTATCGACTACCTCGAGATCGTTCTCTCGCGCGGTGGCTCGGACCTCCATATCGCGGTGGGCACCCCCCCGTCGGCACGCGTCGACGGCCTCGTTCAACCGATCACCGACGAGCCCCTGGAAGCCGCCGACACGCGCGCGCTCATTTTTGCCATCCTCACCGAAGCCCAGCGCTCGCGGCTGGAGACCGATCTCGAGCTCGACTTCGCCCTCCACATCGACGGCCTCGGCCGGTTCCGGGGCAACGCCCACTACACCAAATCGAACATCGAGGCGGCGTTCCGTCACATCCCGGACGAGATCCCCGAACTCTCCGATCTCGGCCACGGTGAGTCGGTCGAGCGGCTGTGCGAGAGGTCCCGTGGTCTCGTCCTCGTGACCGGCATCACCGGGTCGGGAAAAACAACGACGCTCGCCTCGATGGTCCAGCGCATCCTCAATCGCCGCGAGTGCGTGGCCATCACCATCGAGGATCCCATCGAATACATCCTCCACCACGGGATCGGGATCGTGAAACAGCGGCAGATCGGCCTGGACACCCACTCGTTCCCCAACGCCCTCCGCTCCACCCTCCGCCAGGATCCCGACGTCATCCTCGTTTCCGAGCTGCGCGACCGCGAAACCATCCAGACCGCCATCACCGCCGCCGAGACCGGCCACCTCGTCATCGGAACCCTCCACACCATCGACGCGCCCAAGACCATCGACCGCCTCGTCGACGTCTTCCCGCCGGACCAGCAGGCGCAGATCGTCACGCAGCTCGCCAACTGCCTCCTCGCCATCGTTACCCAGCGGCTGCTCAAGCGCGTCGATGCCCCCGGTCGCGTCCTCGCCTCCGAGCTCATGCTCAACAACAACGCCATCGCCGCCACCATCCGCGAGCGCCGTGTCGAGCAGATGCTCGGCCTTATCGAGATCGGGCGCGCGGAGGGGATGCACACCCTCGATGCGTCGCTCGCCCACCTCCTCACCGGCGGCTATATTTCCTACGAAGACGCCATCGCCCACTGTCGCGACGACGAGTACATCCAAGACCGGATGCAGGCTCACCTGCGTAGCCAATCCGCCAAGCAGTGAGATCCACCTGCGCCCCAGCCCACCTGCAACTTCCCGCACCCATTCTATGATTGTCGATCATTTCTGGAAAATCGTTTTCGTCCTCGCCCTGTGTGGGGTGGGCGTCTTTTACTGGCAGAAGCGCGAGAAAGAGGCCGAGGAGGCATCGACGATCAACGCGCTCGCGGTGCTGCTCGTCGTCGACCCCGCCGCCCGCAACGCCACCGAGACGTTCGAGAGCAACGTCTACCGTGCCGTCGCCATGCTGCACAACCTGATCGAGGCCGGTGCCGGCGACCGCAACGACCTCGTCACCCGGGCGGCCGCGGCCAACGGCTTCGAGCCGGGGCGCACCCAGCAGCTCCGCTACAACATGCAGGATCTCCTGGAGAGCTGCGAGAAAGCGGGCGTCTTCGACGGGATGGGTGGGCGTTGCATGGCCCGGCTCGAATCAGGCCGGGCACCGGAGATCCCGGCCGGGCCGTTCAAAGGCCAGCGGCTCGTGGTCGCCTACAAGGTGCCCCCGATTTTCGTCGAAGAGGCTGCCCACTCGTTCTGCAACGTCATGCTGGTGCCCGAGTCCGCCCGCGCCCTCAGTGATATCGGCATCACGGCGGATACCGTCAACTCGGCCTCGGCACTGCGCGCCGCCGGCGTCATCTCAAACGCCACCTACCAGCGGATCAACACCGCCTACCGCACCCTGCGGTGACCCGTTCGGAGCGTCACCTTTCAAGATTCGAGCAGCACGCGCGGCCACCCCGAACGGCAAACTCGAAACTTCAATCGCTCCCCTTTTGACAACGCGTGCGCCACGGTCCATGTAGTGCCTCGATGACGGGTCTTGAACCTGCCCGTCTCGACCGACGTCGCATTGAAGAAATCTGTCCTTTTCGTCTGTACTGGAAACGTCTGCCGGAGCCCGATGGCGGAGGCGCTCTTCCGCCAGCTCGCGGGCGACCGCGACGACTACGAGATCGGCTCGGCCGGGATCAGCGCCATCGCGGGACAGCCGGCCAGCGGCCACACGCGCGACATCCTTCGTGAGTCGGGGATCGAATTCAGCGCGCACCAGAGCCGCCCGCTCTCGGCCGCTCTCGTCCGTCGTGCCACCCACATCTTCGCGATGACCCACCACCACCGGGAGGCCATCGAGATGCTTTTTCCCGAAGCGTCGGACAAAGTCTATCTCGCGCTCGAGTTCTGCCCCGATGACGAACTCATGGGCGCGGATATCCCCGACCCTATCGGGCTCGGGCGTTTCGCCTACGAGCAGACCCGCGCCGCCCTGCAACGCGCCATCCCATCCCTTTTCGAATTCATCGAACAGACCGCCAACGCCACCACCACCATGCCCGCCACCGATCCCACCGCCCCACGCCGCCTCATCATCGGGTCCGACCACGGCGGCTTCATCCTCAAGGCCGCCGTCGTCGAGCACCTCAAGAAGTGCGGCCACACGGTCAACGACATCGGAACCCACACGGCCGACTCCGTCGACTACCCCGACTTCTCCCACAAGGTCGCCCGCTCCGTCCTCGACGGCTCTGCCGACCTCGGCATCCTCGTCTGCACCTCGGGCATTGGCGTCTCCATCGCCGCCAACCGCCACCCCGGCATCCAGGCCTCCGTCGTCCACTGGCCCGAGGAGGCCGCCACCACCCGGAACCACAACCACTCGAACGTGCTCTGCCTCTCCCAGACGTGGACGAAACCGGAAGAGGCCACCAAGATCGTCGATGCCTGGCTCGCCGCCGAGCCCGAGCCCGGCCGCCACGCCCGCCGCGTGAGCAAAATGGAGGACGGCGATATCCGTTCGGTCGACCCCGAGCTCGCCGACGCCATCGCCGCCGAGGTCGAGCGCCAGTCGAACAACATCGAGCTCATCGCCTCGGAGAATTTCGCCTCCGCCGCCGTCCGCGCCGCCCAAGGATCGGTGCTCACGAACAAGTACGCGGAGGGCTACCCCGGGCGCCGCTGGTATGGCGGCTGCGAGAACGTCGATGTCGTCGAGCAGCTCGCCATCGACCGCGCGAAGAAGCTTTTCGGCGCCGAGCACGCCAACGTCCAGGCCCACTCGGGCTCCCAGGCCAACGCCGCCGTCTACTTCTCCGTTCTGCAGCCTGGTGACAAGATTCTCACCATGGACCTGTCGCATGGCGGCCACCTCACCCACGGCCACCCGGCCAACTTCTCGGGCAAGCTCTACGACGTCGTCCACTACGGCGTCGACAAAGACACCGAGACCATCGACTACGATCTCATCGCCTCCGTCGCCCAGGAGGTGAAGCCCAAGATGATTACGGCTGGGGCCAGCGCCTACCCACGCACGATCGACTTCGCCCGCATGGCGGAGATCGCCAAATCTGTGGGTGCCTACCTCTTCGTCGACATGGCCCACATCGCCGGCCTCGTTGCCACCGGCCAGCACCCCTCGCCCATCCCCCACGCCGACTTCGTTACCACCACCACCCACAAGTCGCTCCGTGGCCCCCGCGGCGGGCTCGTCCTCTGCCGCGCC
>CAZKYJ010000234.1:6174-7193 GCA_964556355.1 uncultured Verrucomicrobiales bacterium
CATGCCAAGAAGATCGACGCCATGGTTTTCCACGGGGTCCAGGGGGGGCCGCTCATGCACGTCATCGCCGCCAAGGCCGTCTGCCTCCAGGAGGCTCTCCAGCCGGCGTTCAAAGACTACCAGAAAAACGTGATCGCCAATGCCGCCGCCCTCGCCGCCGCCCTCGTCGGCCATGGCTTCAAAGTTTTTTCTGGCGGTACCGACAACCACCTCGTGCTCGTCGATCTCCGCCCGAAAGGACTCAACGGCAAGATCGCCCAGGAGGCGCTCGACCACGCCGGGATCACGGTCAACAAGAACTCCATCCCCTTCGACACCGAGTCCCCCTTCAAGGGGGGCGGCATCCGCATCGGCACCCCCGCCGTCACCACGCGCGGCATGGGAAAAGCGGAGATGGACATCATCGCGGGATGGATTAGCCGCGCTCTTGATAACCCGGACGACAAAGAAGCCCTCGAAAAGATCCGCATCGAGGTCGCAGCCCTGAACAAAGACTTCCCCCTCCCCTGAAGAAATTGCTTCCCAAAATCCTGCGAATCCTGTAAATGCTGTCTTAGAGCCGTCGCCCGCACCGGAGCATCACAACATTCTCGTTAATCCCGACTAAAATACCATCACCGTGAGCGCCAACCCATTCCGCGAAGAACTCGCTACCCGCCAACGCCCCGAACCTTGCACCGTCGTGATTTTCGGTGCGACCGGGGACCTCACCCACCGCAAGCTGATCCCCGCTCTCTACAATCTGCTGGCCGATGGCGAGCTGCCCCCGACGACGAGGATCGTGGGCTTCGCGCGGCGCGAAAAATCCGACGAGGGATTCCGCGCCGAGCTGGAAGAATCGAACAAGAAATACTCCCGTCAGGCGCACAACGACCAGCTGTGGGCCTCGTTCGCCGCGAACATTCACTACCACCAGTCATCGTTCGAAGACAGCGAGGGCTTCGACCGCCTCTCCGATCTTCTCGAGGGATACGACAAGGAGGACTCCGGACCGGGCAACCGCCTCTTCTACCTCTCCA
>CAZKYJ010000235.1:0-2566 GCA_964556355.1 uncultured Verrucomicrobiales bacterium
GGAACACCTCCGAGTTCGCCGGTGCCCCCGCCAGCACCTTCACCGTCACGGTGGAGCAAGGTGCGGCCCAGCCGGACCCCACCCCGGATGAACCGGTCGCTTTCGTGGCCACCTTCAGTCAGCCTATCGCCCCTGGTACCTTCGATCCGGCCGATGTCACCCTCGGGGGGAGCGCGCTACCGGAGACCGTGACGGTCGCCGAGATCGCGCCATCCGATGGGACGACGTTCCAGCTGCTCGTCTCCGGGATGTCGGCCGCCGGAACGGTGACGGCATCGATCCCCTTCGGATCCGTGATGAACGGTGGAGGCTTACCGAACGCGCAAAGCACGTCGCTGGACAACGTCGTGACCTACGATTTCACCGCCGCCCTCACCTTCAGTTTTGCGCCCGATCCGATCGCTGAAAATGGCGGCAGCCTCGTCGGTTCGGTTACGCGCAACGGTTCCACCGCCAGCGCCCTTTTCGTGGACCTGCTCTCCGCCAATGGAGCCGAGGCTTCCGTGCCCGCGAGCGTCCTCATCCCCGTGGGAGCGACGTCGGTTGCCGTCACGATCACCGGTGTCGATGATGCCATCCGCGACGGGGACCAACTGGTGACCATCACCGGTAGCGCCGCAGGGTTCCTCGACGCCACCGTGGAAGTCATCGTCGCAGATGACGAGCTCACCTCCTACACCGTCGACGATGTCACCCTCGCCGAGGGCAGCGGTGGTGGCACCACCACCTTCAGCTTCACGATCACCCGCGACGCGAACTTCGGCGAAGAACAGATCGACGCGGTCACCGCCGACGGCAGCGCGCTGGCCGGCTCCGACTACACCGCTGTCGTCGACAACACCCTCACCTTTCCTGCCGACGGACCGTTGAGCCTGACGGTGGACGTTGCGGTCCAGGCCGACGACGTGGAAGAGGCGACCGAGATGTTCTTTTTGGACATTTCGCTGGCCGGTGGTGAGGCGGTCATCGCCGACCCCCGGGGGGTCGCTACCATCACGAACGACGACATGCCGCCGGTCCCGATCGTGCAGATCGCATCCTCGGCCCCCAACCGTGCGGAGACCGACGTGCCGGCGATCATCACCGTCAGCCGCGACACTTCCGCTGGCGACCTCGTTGTCCTGCTCGCGGTGGCGCCGGCCACCACCGCCACGCCGGCCAGCGATTTCGACGTCGTCCCGGCGACGGTCTTCGCCGGGCCACCTGCCAGCATTACCACGGGAGCCATCACCATCCCCGACGGTGCCACGGAGGCCACCTTCGACATCGCGCCCCTCGACGACCTGATCGCCGAAGACGATGAGGTGGTCGCTATCATGATCGAGCCCGATGACACCTACGTGATCGGCACCGGCGGAACTGCGTCCGTCGCCATTCCCGCCAACGATACCCTGGTCGATTCGATGGCCGACAGCGGCGAGGGGTCGCTCCGCCAGGCGATGCTCAATGCGAATGCGTTCGCCGGTCCCGACACCATTTTCTGGGTGGCGGATGCCGGGAGCGTGCTCAACCTGGCATCACCGCTTCCTCCCATCACCGATGAGGTCGCGATCCTCGGCGACGCCGGGGTCGCGGTGCCCCGCACCATCCGGCGGGATACCGGCGGCAGCTACCGGATTTTCGAGGTTCCTTTCGGAGGGTTCGCGACCATCAGTGGCCTGACCATCGCCAACGGCGCGACGGCGAGCGGCGAGGACGGCGGGGGCATCCTCGTGCAGAACGGCGAACTCGAACTCGTCAACTCGACCCTGGTCGGGAATGTGGCGACAGCCGCCCGGGGCGGTGGGATATTCAATTCCGGCATTGTGACCTTGGTCAACACCACCATCTCCGGGAACGCCGCGGACGTGGGGGGCGGGATCGCCAACTTCGGGGGAACCACCTTGATCGCGCACTCGACGATCACCGGGAACCTGGCCGCTACCTCTGGGGCGGGAGGCGGGCTGGCCAGCGAGGATAGCAACCCGTCTTTCGTCGAACCCTATTGCACGATCATTTCCGGGAATCTCGGTGGCGGCGTGCCGGATGACGTGGCCGTCGTCGGGAACTCCCAAACCCCACTGAACACCGTCATCTCGGCCGGCTACAACCTGTCGGGTGTGGCGACCGGTACCGACCAGTTCTTCGTGACCACCGGTGATCAGACGGGCGTGAACGATCCCGGGCTGAGCCCGCTCGCTGACAATAGTGGTCTCGTCGCCACCCATGCCCTCGATTTCGGAAGCGCCGCGCTCGACTCGGGCGATCCGGCGCCCGACGGCGCACCCGCGACCGACGCGCGGGGCACCGGCTTCCTCCGCATCGAGGACGGTGATTCCGATACGATCGCCACCATCGATATCGGGGCATTCGAGACCCCCAATCCTAACATCGAGACGGATGTTGTCCTCGCGCCCGACGGCACCCTGTCGGTGACCGATGTCAACGGCGGCATCTCGGACGATCTCCTGACTTTCGTCGCCATCGCGGGCGACCTCCGCATCAGCGACCCCGGCAACACGTTGCGGGGCACCGGCACCGGCGTCGTCGAAGTCGATGCCAACACCGTGGACGTCCCCCTTTCCTC
>CAZKYJ010000235.1:2576-7183 GCA_964556355.1 uncultured Verrucomicrobiales bacterium
ATCACGGCGCTGATCGTTGATACCGTGAACGGTGATGACACCGCCAACCTCGGCGCGTCGCTGACCGGAGTCGCCCTCCGGGTTGATACCGGCACGGTGTTGGTCGGTGCCGGTTCCGTCATGGGCGCTACCGGCACCCAGGTCATCACCATTGACGCGCGGAACCATTTTGCGATGGCTCCCGGATCCGCCCTCACTTCGGCGGACGGCGACATCTCCATTAACGCCAACCAGGATGCTGATCCCTCCGGCGATTTCGCGGGGATCCTTTTGGACGGTGCTTCCGTCCTGACCACCGGGGCGGGAAACATCAGTCTCATCGGAACCGGAGGTACCCTCGCGGGGAACCCGGGGCACCGGGGCATTCATGTCCTCGACGGTGCGACCGTCGAAAACACCGGCAGCGGCACGATCCTTCTGGCCGGCTCCGGCGGCGGCGGAACCGATGACAACCAGGGGATCCAGCTCGCCTCCAATACGACGCGGGTTCGCTCGGGCGTCGGGATCACGCTGTCGGGGATCGGTGCACCCGCGGCAACCGGGAGTTCGAACCACGGCGTTTCGATCGTTCTCGGAGCCGTCGTGGAAACCACGGGAAGCGGGGGCGTGGACATCGCAGGCGTCGGTGGCGGTGGAAGCCCCGGCATCATCGGCGTCGAGTTGGGGGACGCCGGTACGCGGCTTCAGAGCGATGCGGGGCGGATCTCGATCATGGCGGATACCACGGCTGCGGGTGGCCAAGCCCTGGTCGCCCGGGCCGGCGCAGGAATCGTCGCGACGTCGGGCGACATCGACATCGCCGCCAGCTCGGTCTCCCTCCAGACATCCTCCGGCATTTCCTCCACGGGGAATCTTCTCGTGGGATCCACCGATCCTTCTGCCGCTATCGGCCTCGCCGGTGCCCCGGCGCTTTTCAGTCTTGAGGCGGCGGAGCTCGACCTGCTCGCCGACGGCTTCGCGAGCATCACCATCGGAGATCCGATCATCGGCGGGGGCACCATCACTGCCAACAGCTACACCTTCCGGGATCCGACCGTTTTGGCGAATGCCAACATCGATGTGACCAACGTGAGCGCCGCCCCCAATCCGCTGGATCTGATCGCGCGGGGCGGCCTCGTCCGGGACCTGGGAGCCGGCATCGACATCGCCGGGAATCCTGTCACCCTCGATGGCACGATCGCCCCTAACGGGATCATGCAAATTCTGGGGGACGTCACCATCGCCGACGGTTCCCAGCTCTCGCTTTCCTACGGCGGGAACTCCCCTGGCGAAACCGTCAACGATTACGAGCAGGTTGCCGCGACGGGAGGCGTCGCCCTCGGTGCAGGCGTCACCCTCCAGGTTTCCAGCCAGGGCGGATTTATCCCGTCCGGCGGAGACAGCTTCGTGGTCGTCGACAACGATAGCGTCGATCCGGTCGTCGGAAGTTTCGCGGGCCTTCCGGAAGGTGCCACGATTGGCGATTTCTTGGGCAGTGGCCTCAATGCGACCATCAGCTACGTGGGCGGCGATGGCAACGACGTCACCCTCTCCGTCGGCTTCAATACCTTGCCGACGGCCGTGACGCTCGCCAGCGACGTCAATCCGTCGGTCGTCGGTCAGCCCGTCACCTTGACCGCCACCGTCACCTCGGGCGAGGGAACCCCTGGTGGGAACGTCGAGTTTTTCGACGGGGCAACATCGCTGGGCATCGCCGCCCTCGATGGGGGTGGTGTGGCCCAGATCGTGGTGGGATCCCTGCCGGTGGGAACCCGTAGTCTCACCGCGAATTACTCGGGATCTGCGAATTTCGACCCGAGCAGCTCCGTCCCGCTCAGCCAGACAGTGAACCAGGGAGCATCGACCGTGCTCCTGATCGACTCCCCGGACCCCACCATCGTCGGGGAGGACGTCACCCTCACCGCCAGCATTGGGGTCGTCGCGCCCGCGGCGGGAATCCCGACCGGGACGGTGGAATTTTTCGTCGGCCCCAGCTCGCTCGGGACGGCCCCGCTAAACGCCGGCGGCACCGCTACCTTCATCACCAACGCTCTCCCCGCCGGCATGAGCAACCTGAGTGCGACCTACTCCGGCGACGCCAGCTTCACCGGTGCCACCGCTGCCGCCAACCAGGTGCACACCACCGTCCCCCAGACCCTCGACATCGCCGCCGACTTCGGTGCCGCCCCCGAGGGTAACGCCGGCCTCCAGTCGTTCGCCTTCACCGTATCGCGGGGCGCGGGCGGCAACGTTGCTGGTGGCACCGTCGATTTCGTCGTGGGAGGCACCGGGGCCGACGAGGCGACGACCGGCGCGGGCACCGTCACCTTCGCGTCGGGGCAGGCCACCGCACAGATCACCCTCGACGTCACCGCCGACCTTGTTGTCGAGCTCGACGAGACGCTGAGCGTGACACTGGTGAACCCGTCGGCGAACTTCGCCCTCGGAACGGATTCCGCCGTTTCCACGATTACGAATGACGATGCTTTCACGCTGGCCATCGCCAGCGATACCGTGGCGGAGGACGGGGGCGTGCTCAGTTTCGCCGTGACGCTCGATCGCGAAGTCGATGCCTCCGTCACCGTCGATTTTGCCACGGTCGACAATAGTGCGGTGGCCGCGAGCGACTACGGGGCGGACTCCGGCACGCTCACCTTTACCGGGGTCGCCGGCGAGATCCAGACCGTCACCATCACGGTGGTCGACGACACGATTCCGGAAGACGACGAGACGTTTTTTGTCGATTTGAACAACCTCGGTTCGTCCGGGCGCAGCGGCAGCATCGCCCCGACGCGGGGCACGGGTACCATTCTCGACCAGGACGGGCTCGTCTTCTCCATTACCGCCACGGACCCCAGCGCGGCCGAGCCCGATGTTGATCCCGCCACTGACGGAGGCGTGTTTCGGATCTCTCACAACGATCCGGAGAGCGACGCCGATGTGACGATCCCCCTCGACCGTGCGACGAGCACCGCCGGGGTGTTGGACTACGCTACCGCGGGCGCGACCTTCGCTGGCGATACCGGGAGCGTGACGGTGCCGGCCGGACAGATGTTTGTCGATGTCGCCATCGCCCCGCTCGCCGACCTTCCTGCCGAGGGCGATGAGTTGGTCACGTTCACCGTGCCGGGCGGCGGGAGCGCGACGGTGACCATCGCGGCCAACGACCTGCTGGTGACCGCTGTTGCCGATTCTGGAGAAGGGTCGCTACGGCAGGCGATGGCCAATGCCAGCTCGTTCGGCGGTCCGCAGATGGTTTCCTTTTCGGACGGAGCCGCCGGCACGGTCGATTTTACCGCGCCGCTCCAGACCATCACGCTGACCACGGGCGAGATCCCGGTTGCGGGCCAGGTGGAGTTGGCCTGCTGGTGGTCGACGCCGCGGGGGGCGGGCGCCACTTTAACGTCGCGGCCTCGGGGTCCCTGGCCCTGCGCGATCTGACGCTGGCCAACGGCGTTGCCGCGACCGGCGGCTCGATCCTCAGCGCTGGCAGCCTGCTGGTCGATTGCTGCACGCTCGTCGGGAACAATGCTGACGACGGGGGAGCGATCGCGACTTCCGGTGCCCTCGATGTTCGGGGTTCGACCCTTTCCGGCAACGCGGCTACGGCGCGCGGTGGGGGTATCTTCGCCTCGGGCGGGGGTGTCCGTCTGGAGGGGACGACGGTGACGGCCAACACCGCGGCCACCGGACCGGCGATCGTTCACACTGGCGGGACCGTTTCGACCTTCCTCGTCAATACCATTGCGGCCGGGAACCTTCCGGTCGGGGCACCGCAGATCGATGCTCCCGGCGGGGTCGATGAGCAGTCGAGCTTGAGTTCCGGCGATCCGCTCCTCGGACCTCTTGCCGACAACGGTGGGGTGACCCCCACGCACCTTCCGCGCAACCTTTCGGCATCCGACCGCAGCCCGGCCGTCGACGCGGGCGACAACCTCCTGGTCGTTGCATCCGAAGACCAGCGGGGCACCGGATTTGCCAGGATCTATCCGCCGGTCGGCGGAACGGTCGATATCGGAGCCGTGGAGGTGCAGAATGCCCTGCCGGCAGTGGCCGCCGGCATTCCCGACCAGTCGGCGATCGAGACGGATCCCCCGCGCACATTCAGCCTGCTCGGCGCCTTCGACGACCTCGAGGACGGCACGGCCGGGCTCAGCTATGCGATCACCGGCAACACGAATCCCGTCATCGTGGCTGCCGACCTCGTGAATGGCAGCGATATCGAGTTAAGCTTCGCCGTCGGCCAAGTGGGAAGCACCGCTATTACCGTTGAGGCCACTGACGGCGAGGGGAGCACTGCGGAAACGGCGTTCACCGTCACCGTCGTTCCCGCCGTCCCCGACGCCCTCGTCGAGGTTGAGCCGATTTTCAGCCCCGTGGTGGCCGGTCTCGGACCGCACGAACTTTTCCGCGTGCGCGTGACGAATACGGGATTGATCGCCCTGCCCGTCCTCCAGATCACCGGTGATACCAGCGGGTTTCCCGCCGGGCCGCAGGTGACCGGCGGCCGCGCCGGTGCCGGCACGTTCGACGGGAGCACCTGGGACGTCCCGATCCTTCCCGTGGGGGCGATGACCGAACTCATCGTCGCCGTGCAGGTCAGCGCCGATGTGCCCTCCGGGCCGCTC
>CAZKYJ010000236.1:0-7176 GCA_964556355.1 uncultured Verrucomicrobiales bacterium
GCGTGGGGGTTGGTGATCTCGATGAAGTAGTCGTCCACCGCAACGTCACCGTAGGCGAACACCTCGGTGATGCGGAGCGTGTAGGGGTTGCCGGTGGGGGTGGCAAGGTTCGGAGCGTTGGGGGTCGGGACGGCCAAAGTCCATCCGGAGTCGTGGCCGGCACGGGCGACGGTGAAGTCTGGGATCTGGAGTCCGAAAGCCACGGCGTCGACGAGGCTGCCGGCGGGTGCGGTGAGGGTGACCGTCTCGCCCGCCGACGAGAGGCCGAAGGTGGGTTGGAACGCGAGATAGCCGCCGGCTTCAAGGGTGCTGCCCGCGGGGATGACGTAGCGGAACGGATCGGCAGGGTCGTCGCTGAGCCCGTAGCCGGCCACGGAGATGGCGGTGCTGCCGGGGTTGTGTAGCTCGATGAAGTCCGGCGTGCCAATGGCCGATGTGGCGAGGATCTCCGAGAGTCGGGCCGAGCCGGGCAGGGTGCTATCGACCGTCCAAGTGCGGGAAACGGTGGGGGTCAGCTGGGCGGCATCGGCGAAGTTGTATCCCTCGACGGTGACGGTGTAGGCGCCATCCGCAAGGCCGCTTAGCTCGATGGTGTCCGTCCGGACGGTGGCGGCCGGTGGATCAAATCCATTGCCGATGGGGATGATCGCGGAGTAGGGGCCGTCGTTGAGCCGCCAGCGATACGAGAAGATGCCGGGACCCCCGACGGTGAGGGAGGCCGATCCGGAAGTGGTGACCGCCGGTGGCTCGCCCGTGATGTGAATTCCCGGCGCGACCATGGCCCCCAGGTCTTGGCCGAACGAGCCGGCACCGCGCCCCGGGGCGCCAGGGTTGAGGCGGAAGTCACCATTGTCAGGGTCGACGAGGTCCGGGTCCGCGTAGAAGTTCCCGGGTCCGAGGTCAAAGATCGTCTGGCCGGGGTGGGCGGGGCCGACCGTGATGTCCGTGATGTCAGGGTCGATGAGGTTGGAGGTGATCTCCAGAGGGGTGATCGTCTGCGGCTGCGGGAGGTCGGCATTGGCGATCACGCGGGGGATGTCGAAGAAGATATTGTCCGCGGCATAGGCGCCGTCGCCGGAGGTGGGGGCGGAGTCTCCGGGGACGAAGTTCACGATGGCACCACCGATGTTGAGGTTGTCGAAGTTGTCGATGAAGTCCGGGTGGAGTTTGTAGACCGTGTTGTTCTCGAAGACGGTAGCGGTGTCCTGCTTGAGGTTGATGCCGTGGTCGACGTCGTAGAAGATGTTGCGCGCGACGGCGATCGTCGTCCCGGTTCCCGAGTCGCCGGTGGAGATGGCATTCGCGTAGCCACGGTCCGACGTCTGGTCATCTTTGAAGACGTTCGAGAAGTAGTTGCCCTCGACGTAGACGTCGCCCCCGAGGTCGAGCTCCTCGTCGCGGGAGCCGAGGAAGGTGTTGCCGATAATCTGGACGATCGGGTTCGGGCTGGTGCGGCGTGAACTCTCGACGTCCACGACGTCGTTGTGCCCTTTGTTGGTGCCGAAGATGTTGTTGCGGATGATGTAGCGTCCGCCCGGCGGGCACACGCCGATGCCCTTCACATGCTCGCTGACATTGTCGAGCCCGAGGGCGGCGGCCTCCTCGTTGGGGGCGAACATGTCGGGGAAGCGGGAGTTCTCCAGGATGATGCTGGAGTTGTCGGTGTAGACCATGCGGATGTGGGTGCCGTAGAACGAGATGTCGTCGAGCACGCACTGCGAACGGATGATGCCGATGGCACCGAGGGAGTCCTGGGCGAAGCCGACATCGACGTGGGCGATGCGATTGTCCGGATCCATGGAATCGACGATGCGGATGCCGTCCCAGCGGGGCGGTCCGTTGGGGAGGCTACCGTTGCCGGCGGGATCGGGGACGAAGGCGGCGCCGGGCGGGGCATTGAAGCGGATACGGTTCTCCGCGGTGCCGATGGCGCGGATCGTACCGTTGACCTCCAGCATGACATCCTGGTCGACGTAGACCGACGTCCCGGGCGCGATAACAAGAGCCGTGCCGCCCGGAATGGTCGTATCGCCGGTCAGGTGGTAGGGGGCGCCGGCGGGCGTCCATATGACCTCGTCGGAGCCGGCGACCGGCTCGACGTAGGGGAGCGCGCCAATGTCGCCTCCGACGTCGTCGGCACCGCGCGCCGGGGAAGTCTCGGCAAGGTGGAAGTCCCCGTTGGCGGGATCGGCGAGGAGCGGGTCGGTGACGAGGTTGTCCGCGCTGCCGGCAAAGTCCCATGGTTCGCCAAGGATGCAGAAGTTGAAGGTGTTGTCGGCCGGGTCGTAGTCGGTACGGATGGGGTCGCCGTCGACAATGATGGAGTTGGTCGCGGTGACGAAACTGGGAGGGTCGTTGCCGTTCTTGTTCTCGATCTGGACGCCGACGGAGGTGTTGGCGGCCACGGTGACGTGGTCGAGGGTGACGTAGCCGTCCTGCTTGATCGAGTAGCCGATGTCGTTGTGGACGAAGAGCGAGCCCGTGATGGTGGCGGTGCCGCCCAGCTGGCTGTAGCCCTTGTCGAAGCAGTCTCTGGAGATGTGATCTTCGAGGATAAAATTGGTGGCGGCGAGCGTATCGACCCCGTCGTCCTCGGTGACCGCGACGACGTTGCGGCGCATGACGAGGGTCTGGCCGGGGGCGGCATCGTGGAGGTAGATGGCATCGTCGTCATCGATGATGCCGTCCTCGCGGTAGAAGCCAAGGAACTCGGTGAGGTGGGTGTCCTCCACGAGCACCTCGGTGTCGGTGGTCTCGAACCCGGTGGCGGAGCGCGCGAGGTGGCAGCGGCGGATGGTGAGGCGCGAGTTGGTGCCCGACTGCGAGTTCGTCTCGCCGATCTTCCCGAAGTTGTCGGTGATGGCCGAATCGTCGAAGGTGACGTCGGAGCCCAGGATGTAGATGGAACGTCCGCGCCCGGTGTGGCCACCGCGGGGGGCGTGCCCGGCGTGGTGGATATGGGTGAATGTTAGGGCGGACGGCTCCGCGTTGGAAAAGAGGAGCTGCCCCCAGGTGGTGGCGGCGTCCGTGCTGGTGAAGGTGACCGGATCGGCGGCGGTGCCCAAGCTCTGGAGGTCCCCCTGGACGATGATGTCTTTCCCGGCGGTGCTGCCGGGCGTGGAGTCGCCGTCGAGGAGGACGAGGGTGCCGGGTGCGACCGTCAAGGTGTGGCCGTCGGGGACGGTGACGTCATCGGTGACGTGGACGATGCCCGACCAGGTGGTAGCGGTTCCCGGGAGGGTGCCGGCGACATCGACGGGAGTGGCGGTGGCGAGGCTGGTCAGGGATTTTGATACCGTGCGACCGGCGACGGTGGCGTTGAGGGTAAAATCCCCGGGGTCGGCGGAGAACGAACCGGCCACCAGGTCGAGGTCGAACGAGATGTCCGAGCTGGTGGCGTCCCCCTGGTGGATCTCGACCGCGATGGTGTTGGTCCCCGCCTCGAGGATACCCGGGGAAACGCTGAAGCTGGAGAAAGCGGTTTCGCTGGGAGTGTCACCGTTCGAGAAGTCGTCGAAAGCGGCTCCCGAGCTCATGTTCGGCGTGATGGCCACTTCGGTGCCGTTGATGTAGACGATGCCGCCATCGTCGTAGCGCAAACCGAGGGCAAGGTTGGCGATCGCGCTGGGATCCGCGACCTCGAAGGTCGCGCGGAAGTAGGTGGTGGCGTTTTTCTGCGTGCCCGCTTGGGTCGGGTTGGTATCGATGAAGTTGACGGTCGTGGTATGGGGGTCGCCGTAGCCGAGCGAGGCCGGGCCGGATGACCAGGCGGAGTCGTCGAATCCCGGATCGCGCCAGGCGGTACCCTGGTCGCTGCCGTCATCGAGGTAGCTCCAGGTGGAGCCGCGCGCGACGAGGATCTCGTTGCCACCGCCGCCAGACCCGCCGGTGACCGCGACGAGCGCGCTGCCACGCCCGTTGTAGAGGGTGACGGTGCCGGGGGTCAGGGTGATGTCCGGGCGGTCGCTGGTGAGGGTGGCGGTGGCGTCCCAGACGTCTTTGTTGATCGATCCATCGTCGTTGCGGAGTTCGACGCGCACGAGCACCGGGGTGCCGGGGAGGTAGCTCGAGCGGACGATCATCGCGGCGTCGCCAGCGGCGGGGGCGCCGGTGAGGACGCCGGAGATGGAGGTCCCGGTGCCGGTGTTGTTCCAGACGTTGACGAGGTCGGTGTGGAGCAGTTCGCCGGCACCTCCGGATTCGGAAAAGTACTGCACGACGGCATAGTTGAGGCCGGGATTGAGGATGCCGTCGCCCGCGAGGACGTCGAGGCTCCAGGTGCCGGCCCGCTGGTTCGTGGAGGCGGGCACGCCGTTGACGAGCACCGACCGGGTGAAGGCCGCGTGGAAGGTTCCGCTGAAGGTGGCGGCACCGGAGTCGGTGCGGTGGTAGCCGGCGGCGGTAACGGGAAGGTTGGACGTGGCGGAATAGGTCTGGGGAATCCGGCCGAGGACGTTGGCGGTACGGGTCGCCACGTAGGCTTTGCCGGCATCGATGCGGCTGGCCGCAACCCACGAGCCGAGGGCGTCATCCAGTATGGGAAAGACGATGTCCGGACGGAAGAGTGTTTCTTGCACGACGAGCAGCTCGGTGTAGTAGCGGGCGATGAACTCGGGATCTTGGAAGAGGCGCTCCATGCCCTTGACGCCCTCGTAGCCGAAGATCGGCCGGTTGGCGCTGACGCTGGCACCGGTGATTCCGAGGGTGTCCAGGTCGTGGGCAACGAGGCGGAAGCGCGGGTCGTCGATGCCGCGGTAGAGCACGTAGTCATCCCCCTTGCCGGTGGGAAGGCCGCCTTCCTGATTCCCAAAATGCGATTCGACGGCGAAATAGTGAATCCACTGGTCGAGGTCGGCGACGGCGCCGACGGCGTCGAGGTAGCCGGCGGCGGGAGCGTTGTTGAGGACATCCGTCAGGGCTACGAGGTCGGAGAAGTCGTCCTCCGATCCGTTTGTCTGCTTGAAGTAAGTGTTGCCGTAGGCGTCTTCATCGGTGCCCTCGTACTGGAGTTCGCCTTCTTCCGCCGGGTTGATGGTGTCGTCGTCCCGCACCTGGTAGAGGTTGCCGTTGGCGTCGCCGGGAAAATGGTTGTCGGCGAACTCGGAGCCGAACGACTCGACCATGGCGTAGCTGCCGTAGTTCGGGGATCCCGAAGGGGCGAGGTTGCTGCCGTTGGTGCGGAGCTGGACGGCGAGCGCGTCGGCCGTCTCCACCCCGAAGCGGCGGAAGAGGTAGCTGCCCGCGACTTGCGAATAGGGCGCGACCGCGTTGAACTTGATCGATGGCATGCCCTGCCAGGGGCGATCGCTCGGAAAATTGACGAGGTGGTTGTTGGGGTTCGCGGTACGGCTGGACGCCCCGCGGTTCCGGATACCGCAGTTGTAGCGGAGGTCGAGGTCGGTTCCGTCGTCGCTGATGAAGGTGGCATTCATCTGGGCGTTGCTATCGGCTTCGGCCGAGGTGTCCCCAATATCCTCGAGTTCGGCCCGTTCCGTCTCGGTCATGATGACGCGGACGAACGGCTGGCTGCCGGGCGCCGGTTCAAGGTTCGCATCGTAGGAGTCGTCCACCTGGTAGAGCGCGTTCGTTTCCTGAAGCCCGGACGGTTGGGAGGCCGACGGCCACGTGCGGGTGAGGGCACCGCCGTCCCGGGCGGAGATGTAGAACTCGACGATGACACCGTCGGCTTGGGGAGGGAGGGTGGCGGTGAATGCCGCCGGGTCGGGGGCGCTGGCAACCATGGCGACCTCGATGAAGTCGGCATCGCCGTCGAGTCGGTAGAAGACGCTGGCGCTACTTCCGACCGCCTCGTCGACGAGGCGGCACGAGACGGTGACGGGATCCGACGAGCCGGGGATGCGGGGCGCGTGGCTGCCGCCGGTGATGAGCGGTGGGATGTCGGCTTGGGCGACCGAGTTGGTCGCGCCCGGGGTGCCGCCGGCGGCAGCGCTCGGGCGCCAGTTTTGACCTTCGGCATTGGTGAGCGCGGCATTGACGAGCTCCAGCGACGATCCGGAGCCATCGGCATCGTCGTTCCACGTCCAGCCCCGGTGCCCTAGGTCGAGCGGGCCGCGTTCGCGGGTGCTCCAATCGCCCTCGTCCGCATAGGTGAGCTCGTCGACGACGGTGCCCGAGGCGTCCACCAGGCGGATCGACTCCGAGCTATTGCTGAGCTTGCCGACCCAGCCGGCCACCACGTTGGGCACCGTTGGGTACTTGGTTGCGAAGGCGGCTGCATCCGCGCCTGCGATCTTCAGCTCGGTAGCGCAGCGATGACGACGGATGCGACCGTGGCGGACGCTGCATCCGGTGAGCAGGGAGCGGATTCACTCGGCCACCCGAAGCCCGTGCCGCAGGGCAGCGCCGCGGAGAATGGTGCGTCCACCGCCGAGCTGCCACCGGGACAATCCCTGGAGTCGTTTCTCGAGAAGCTGGCGCGCCAGCTGATCACCCGGGCCCTGGAAGCGACCCGTTGGAACAAGACTGCCGCAGCCAAGCGCCTCGGCATCGCCTTCCGGGCGTTGCGCTACCGGCTGAAGAAGCTCGAGCTCGAGTAGCGCGGGTCGCAACACCTTCAGCAACAGCGCACCGCCGATAGCGCGATTCGCCGTTGCCGGACCCACCTGCCCACGGGCCCAATGGCCCAATGGCAAGGCGTGGCTTCACCCTCATGGAGCTCCTCGTGACCTTGGCGGTGGCAGCGGCGACCCTCGCCTTCGCCGTGCCCTCGTTCAATGACCTGCTGGCCGCACAGCGCGGCGCGGCTGCGATCAACCAGATGGTCGGCGCCATTGCCCTCGCCCGCAGCCAGGCGGTGCTGCAGCGCCACACGATCACGCTCTGTCCCGGTCGCGGCGATGCCTGCCTCGGTCACGATCATTGGCATGAGGGAGCGCTGGCGTTCGTCGATCGCAACCGCGACGGTCGGCGCGACAGCGGCGACCTGTCATACGCCATGCGCTGATACCGCTGAGTGCGGGAGGAGAAAGTGATGCCAAGAACCGTCGAAGATCTGCTGGCCGAGGCCGCCATCAGGGATGTCCAGCTGACTTATTGCCGGGCCGCGGACCGCAAGGATTTCGAACTTTACCGGACCTGCTTCCACGAAGATGCCGTGCTCGACTTCAGCTTCTTTTCCGGCAGTGTCGACGAGTTCATCGAGATGGCGCAGAAGAG
>CAZKYJ010000237.1:0-7171 GCA_964556355.1 uncultured Verrucomicrobiales bacterium
CATACGACGAGGCGACAGTGGCAAGCGCGCTCAGGGCGGCCGAGAAGAACTTCTTGAGTGGTCGGATCGGGTTCATGGAAAACGGGTTTTGATTACTTTTGGCTAGTAATAAATCTTTCACCAGTAAAACTTACGTTGTTTTTCGCCTGCGGTCGCCGCCGCGCTCAGCGCGCCTTGCAACGTCGCCGAATCCCGCTACGTAACTTTAAAACTATGTCCCAGCCAATCCCCCACGCCAAAGACCTTACGAAAGAGACCCCCCGGAGCCCGCGGGAGAAAATCGGCGGCTACGTCGTGGCGGCGCGGATGCTGGACAAGTGCCGGGCGGTGATCGCGGGGACGAACGGCGAATATCACTTCAATTGCCCGCTCGACGCACTCTTCTTCGATTTCGCGGAGATCGACCCCGACGCCTTCAAGGATTTCGTGGCCACCGGAGCCGACGACGACGCTGTGGCCGCCTACATCCGAGAGCATGCCAAGGAGCGCCCGGATTCGGCGGTCATCCTCTGGAACAATAGCCTCCGCTACAAGCGCATCAGCGAGATGCCCGAGGAGCTCCAGGTTTTCTTGGAAGGCTACATTGAGGAGTTCATCAAACCGACCGGGAAGATCCCCTACGTATGGTTCGATGTTTACGACATCGAGGAAGGCCGGATCTGACCCGGCCCCGTCCTCACTCCTGAGGCTGGGGCGAGACGATGCTGGCCTCAGACTTCAGCCGGGCGACGAGACCTTGCACGACCCTCCACTGCTCCTGGAACTTCAGGTAGTCGGCGATCTGTCCCTTCGCCTCGTCGAAGGGAACCGTGCCGGGCTCCGTCTTGCTCTCAAGCTTGATCAAGTGGTAGCCGAAATCGGTTTTCACCGGCTCGGAGACGTCGCCGGGCTCCATGGAGAAGACGACGGCATCGAACTGCGGCACCATGTCGCCCGGCCCGAACTCCCCGAGATCCCCACCCTGCGGTGCACTCGGCCCTTCGGATTCCTCCTTGGCCACGGTGGCGAAATCTTCGGCATCGTCGCCGACGAGTCGCTCGCGGACAGCCTTGGCCTCGGCGAGTTTCTCGGCGATGGCGGCCTCGTCGCTCAGCTCTTGGGTGTTGAAGAGGATATGGCGTGCGCGCACCCGCTCGCCCACGTCGAACGAGGCCGGGTTCTCATCGTAGAACGCCCGCACTTCCTCCTCGCTCGGCGCCGGGATATCGGCGGTCGTCTTCTCCACCAACTTCTGGATCCGGAGGTTTCGCCCGATGGTCTTGCGCATCTCTTCTGGGGTCGTACCGACCACCCGGTAGTACTCCTCGGCCGTCATCCCCTCAGGGATCGATTCCATAACCTTGGCCTCCGCTTCAGCGATGGCGTCGGGGGAGACGACGATGCCCTCCTTGCCCGCCTCTTTCGCCAGGAGCATCTCGGCCACCAACTCCTCGGTGACCTGGTTGGCGCCGGAGGCCATGAACTCGGCGTTCTCCTCCTCGGTCAAGGAAGACAGCGGTCGCCCGCTCTTCTGCTGGAATCGCGCCGCGATGTCGGACATGCGGATCTCCGTGTCATCAACGGTCACGACGAGGAAGTCGCGGGACTGCTCGGTGGGGGTGTCACCCTCCGCAGCGTTAGCGGGAGCGAGGGCGGCGGCAAAGGCCAGGATGGTAAGCGCAGTCGGTTTCATAGTGGGGTCTTTCTTTGTAAAAATTGTGGGGTCAGTGGTCGTGGTCGCAACCGAGCCCGTGGGCGTGCCCGTGCTCGAGTTCCTCCGCTGTGGCCTCGCGCACGGCGAGCACCTCGACCTCAAAGTTCAAGACGACCCCGGCCAGCGGATGGTTGCCATCAATGGTTACGCTCTCCTCGCCGAGTTCGGTGATGGTCAATATCTCGATTCCTCCCTCGGTCTCGGCGCGGAACTGCACGCCGATCTCCAGCTCGCCCAGCTCCTCGAGTTCGCTGCGCGGCACTTCCGCCACGAGGTCCTCGTCGCGGTCGCCGTAGCCAGCTTCCGGGGGCACACGCACGGAGATTTTGTCGCCGGCCGCTTTGCCGTCGAGCGCCGCCTCCAGCCCGGCCACGACGTTGTCTGCCCCGTGCAGGTAGTCGAGCGGGTCATCTCCCTCATCGGTATTTGAATCGATCAGGTCGCCGTCGACCCCCGTGAGCGTATAGCGGATGCTGACGACTGTTTTGTCTGTGACATTCATGGGAAAAGCGGGACGACGGTTCCCCCGCTTTGCAAGAACACAAGCGGTTATGCGTATTGGGCGGTCATGCCGAAACGGTCCCTCTCACACTTTATCGCGGCCATCGCGGTCGGCGCACCCGCCTTCGCCGCCGATGAATCGGTCGCGCCAGTACCCGTGCTTCCCGCCGAGAAAGCGCTGGCCGCCTTCGTGATCGAGGAGGGGTTCCGCATCGAGCTGGTGGCCGCCGAGCCGCTGGTGCAGGCTCCCGTGGCCATGGCTTTCGACCCGGCAGGCCGGATCTGGGTGGCCGAGATGATCGGCTACATGCCGGACGTCAAGGGGACGGGTGAGGGGGAGCCTGTCGGTCGCATCTCTATCCTCGAGGACACCGACGCCGACGGCGAGATGGACACCACGAAGGTATTCCTCGACGGCCTGGTGCTCCCCCGCGTGGTCAGTTTCGCCCACGGCGGACTCGTCGTGAGCACCCCGCCGGAGCTGTATCATGTCGAGATCCTCCCGGGCGACAAACCGGGCAAGCGCACGGTCATCGACGAGAAATACGCCACCGGAGGGAACGTCGAGCACCAGCCCAACGGGTTCCTCCGTGGGATCGACAACTGGTTCTACAACGCCAAGAGCAACGACCGTTACCGGTTTTTCAATGGCAGCTGGGCGAAGGAGAGCACCGCCTCTCGCGGTCAGTGGGGCATCTCCCAAGACGATTTCGGGCGCCTCTACTACAACACCAACTCGAACCAGCTCCAGGGCGACTACATCCAGCCGAACCTCCTGCGGGGCAACCCCGCCGCCCCCTCGAAAGCTGGTGTCAACCAGACCATCGTGAGGGATCAGAACGTGCACCCGCTGATCCCCACCGGCGTCAACCGGGGCTACAAGGACAACATGCTCGACGCCGAAGGCAAGCTCCTCCGGTTCACCGCCGCCTGCGGCCCGCTCGTCTACCGCGGCGGCCAGTTCCCGGCTGAGTATTACCAGAACGGCTTCGTCTGCGAGCCCTCCGCCAACCTCATCAAGCGGAATATCCTCGATCTCGGCGAGGTGGAGAGCAGCGGAAAACAAGCGCCCGGGAACAAGGAGTTCCTCGCCTCGACCGACGAGCGTTTCCGTCCCGTCAACCTCGCCAACGGCCCGGAGGGTGCCCTCTACATCGTGGATCTCTACCGCGGCATCATCCAGCACAAGACCTACGTCACCCCCTACCTGCGGGACTACCTCCTCGCCCGCGGCCTCGAGCAGCCGCTGGACTGCGGCCGCATCTACCGGATCGTCTCGACCAAGGGCGAGCGCCCCGTCTACCGGTTCCCCGACTGGGCGAAGGCGGGCACCGAAGAACTTTGCCGCGCCCTCTCCGCCCCCAACGCCTACACCCGCGAGACCGCGCAGCGTCTCCTCGTCGAGTCCGGCGGCACTGAGGCGGTGCCCTTCCTCGAGAAACTCGCCGCCTACGAGCGCTCCCCGCTCGGCCAAATACATGCGCTCTGGACGCTCGAAGGGCTCGGCGCGGTCACCCCAAAGGCGGTGGCCGCCGCCCTGAAGTCGGACGACCCGCAGGTCGTCGCGACCGCCATCCGCGTGTCCGCCGCGCTCGGCGGGACGCCCGCGTCACCCGCCGTGGTCGATCTGCTAGGGCAGGTCGCCGCCCGCACGGGCTCCCCGCTCGTCCGGGTCCACCTCGCCGCCACGCTCGGGCGCTTCGGGAGCCCGGACGCGCAGCCGCGCGCCCTCGCCGTGCTGGCCGACGTCCTCGACGCTGGCAAAAAAGACCCGTTCATCCACGATGCCGCCCTCAGCGGGCTCGCCGGCAAAGAGGCGGCGCTCTTGGCCAACCACCCGGGTCTCGACAAGAATTTCGTCGCGAGATTGGAGAAGATCGCCGGCGGCGGCAGCGAGGACGAATCGGCCAACGACGCCCCGACCAAACTCACCGGAGAGGCTCTCGCCCAGTTCGAGATCGGCCGAGCCAACTACGAAATGATCTGTATGGGTTGCCACCAGAAAGACGGCGGAGGCATGACCGCACTCGCCCCTCCGCTCCGAAATTCCGAGTGGGTCACCGGGTCGGATACCCGCCTCGCCAAAATCCTTCTCCAAGGGCTGACCGGCCCGATCGACGTCGCTGGCAAGACCTACGACGTACCCGAGATCCAGCCGATCATGCCCGGCCTCAAGGACAACGCGTATTTCGACGACGAGAAGATCGCCGCCGTCATGACCTACATCCGCAACACGTGGAACCACGAGGCCAGCCCCGTCGATCCCGCCACCGTCGCCGCCGCCCGCGACGCGCTGGCGAACCGTGGTGCCGACCCCTTCACCGCCGATGAACTCCGCGATGGGGTGACCGCGCAAAACTAGTTTCACCGACGGCGCCGATCCCCCCGATTCGCCACGGGCGGCACGGCCGCCCCCCACTGGCGATTTGGCAACCGTCGATTTGCCCCCACTTTGTTCTCGTAGCGAACCCGCTCGGCCCCGACCGATGAGCGAACCCCATCCCGAATTTCCCGGAACCGGCCACACCGATTTCCTGCCCAAGACGAGCGGCCTGGCCAAGGCGTCAGCCATCCTCGGCCTCCTCGGACTCCTCTGTTCGTCGCTGAGCTTCGGCGGCGCGCTCGGTGGCCTCGGCCTGCTCCTCGGCATCGGTGCCCTCATCGTGATCCGTCGATCCGAAGGCTTCCTCAAAGGCACCGGCCTCGCCTGGTGCGGCATCATCCTCTGCATTCTGGCCGTCGCCCTTTCCGCGATCTACAGCCGATCCCTCCCCGCCCCGGCAAATCTCGAGCCGGCAATGGAAGCTGAATCGGCACCATCGCGCTGAACCGGTTGACGGGATATCCCCCCCGGGTTCAACCGCAATGCCCGTCGCCCCGTCTCCCGTCCCGATGAGGTGCGGTCAGGGTTTACTGACTACTTTTGAGCCTCCGGGGGCACCACTACCTCCTCCGTGGCCTCCTTGAGCCACTGCTCGACCTTATCCCGCTCCACGTCGGAGGCGACGAGGAACTCGGCAGCGCGCCCCGGCTCTTTCTCGTGCCAGTGGTTGAAGACCCGCTGGATCGTCCGCTCGCGCTGGTTCTCCGCGGTGATCGTGCTCGCCCAGACGAACGCGCTCTCGGGATCTTTCTCCAAGGCCGCGTCGGCGAGGGCACCCCGCGCCCCGTCGAGTTCGGGACCGTCCCCTTGCTCGCCCAGCCAAGCGGCGGCGGCGTTGGTGTCACGCTGCGCCCACGAGCGCACGACGTCGCGCGTGGCATCGCCCCGCAGATTGTCCGACTCGATCGTTCCGACCAGCTTCGCCGCCTCTTGGGGCAGGCTCCAAGCCAGCCGGCTAGCGATGTCTTTCCGCGACTCATCGACAGCACCGGGATTCAAGAAATCCTGCTCTTCAAGCCAGGCCGACGCCGATTTGGCATCGAATTGCGCCCATTGCCCAACCGCGCGTTTGATGGCGTTCTCCCCTTCCTGTGGATCGTCCAATCCCGCGATCAACCCGAGGAACTGTTCGCGTTTGCCAGGGTCGTAGAACGCGCTCGAAGCCATCCCTTGGAGTGCCTGTTCGCGCGCATCTTGGTCGGTCACCGAAGCCAGCTTGGCGAATGCCCCGGCCAGATCCTTGCTGGCGAAACCGCCGAAGATTCCGGTCATCATGATGTTTTCACCCATCGGCCCGTCGAGTTTTCCGGCCTCCTTCCTCGCCTGGAACCATTCCAGAGCAGCGTCCGGCTCGTTGCCTGCCCAGGTCGTCGCCACCGTCATGAGCGCCTGGTCGCGCATCTGCCCAGCGACCGACTCCTCGACGTAATCGATCGCCCCCCGCCCGTCGAACTCGGCCATCCGCATCAGCAGCCCCATCCGCAGCATCATCTGCTGCTGCGGGTTCGTCAGCTCCTCGACCTTCCTCAACCCTTGCAAAATCGACGCCTCCTCGAGCTGCCCCATGAGCCCGAAGGCTTTCATCATCGCCCCCTGGTTGTTCATCCCACCGCCAGTCAGCGCGATCACCTCCCGGAGCACGCTCTCACCCCGCGACGCGCTCCGGCCGCCGGCACCAGCCCCAGCCGGGCCGCCCGCTCCGGGAACACCGGCTCTCGTCCCAGGCGCATCGCCGATGAGCCTCACCGTCCGACCCGGGGCCTCCACCCGTGCTTGCGTCCCCTGATACCTCCCCGCCAAATAGCCGCCCGCCGCACAAACGATGCCCACCACCACGAAGAGGAGAACCGGTTTCATCAGGGAGAGAGCGTCCACCCGGTTCCAGGGGCAGGCAACTGAATCCTCGCGATCGCTCCGGCCGACGGTCGACCTCGGACCTCGCGTCGATCGGCCGCCGCCCACCGGTTGCGGTCACGCGCCACCGCCGTTCGCTCCCCACCGGCAAGCCGCCGCCATCGCCGCCGGCCGAGATCGGCCGGCGGATCCCGTTTCTCGCCCTCGCTCCTCCCCCCGGAAGCTCTCCCACCGCCCCCTTGCGCCCGGCACAAACCTCGCCACCTTCCCCCCTCCCATGCAGGCGGTCTTCGAGATACTAAACCACGGCCTCAGCCTCAGGCTGACAGGCATCCTCCTCGGCGTCCTCCTCGTCGCCGCGCACGGCGTCGCGTTCGCCAAAGCCGACGCCCTCCGCGCCTGGCTTCCGACCTTCCCGCGGAACAGGCAAATCGGGATCGCGATCTTGGCCATCGATCTCATCTGGTCGTGGATCTACGTTTCCAAGATGGATCTGGGCGAGTTCTACTCCATCCGGAACATCCTCCTCATCGTCCTGCCCATCGCCTTTTTCCTCGTCATCAGTTTTGTCGAAGAGTTTTTGGCCGTCCGCGCCCTCGGAACCTTCCTCCTGCTCGTGGCCTGCCCCGTGCTCGGCGGTGCATTCCTCGAGGAACCCGTCACCCGTCTGCTGATCCCCCTGCTCGCCTACGCGTGGATCATTGCCGGGCTCTTTTGGGTGGGCATGCCCTACCTCCTCC
>CAZKYJ010000238.1:0-7165 GCA_964556355.1 uncultured Verrucomicrobiales bacterium
GCGCGCACCCCAGAGCCCCCGGGCGGCCTCCTCCGTCTCCGAACCATAAAAAAGATAGGGAAACAGATAGCGATCGACGGTCTCGTGATAGAGCGCTTGGCGGACTGGTCTCACCTCGTCGTCGTCTTCCCACCGCGGATGCTCGTCGTCGATCGCCTTCAGCTCGGCGAAACTCGCTTCGGCCAAGATATATCTGGCCTCGATGAGCATCCCGGGATCTTCCGACTCCGCGGCGAGCACCGCCGCCTCATCCGCGGCGGCGGCGGCGTCGCCCGCGGCCATGAGCGCGCGCAGCCTCCCGACTTCTGCCCGCCCACGGCGCTGCTCGTTCCAGTCCTCATTCCGCACCCGTTCGTACACGGGCAGTGCGTCCCGCTTGGCGAGCTTGTCGCCCTCTTCCAGGAGCCGGCTGGCATAGATCAGCGCGATCTCGCCCACGTTGGAACGCTCGCGATGGAGATGGACGCCCAGCTCGTTCCAGAGGCGTCTGAGGCTTACGATGTCCAGCGCCCGCGGGTTGTCGAGGGTCTCCGCCTCGCCGGGAACGGGCTCGAAGTCGATAAACTTCACTTTCTCCAAGGGGATCGTCCTCAGCGCAGGCCCTCCCTGATAGACTCCCTCGCGCAGCCCCCGGATCCGCACCTCCTCGTCGTTGATATAGAGGATCTCCCCCCGGAGCGGCGGCCCATTCTCGACGGGATAGACCAGGTCGAGCGCGACGAGGGAATGGGGACAAGCCGCCAGAGCCACCGCCACAGCCAAGCGCAGCTGTATCATAGAGCCGCCCCCCCCAGCTGGTCGATGCGGCTCTTCGCCTCGGCCACTTGCTCGTAGGCGGCCAGATCCTCCCGGCCGGCCAGCTCGCGATAGACCTCGAGCGCCTCGCCTTTCATGTCGAGCGACTCGAGGACGCGCCCCCGCTGTAGATAGGCTTGGGCGACCAGCGGCTGGTATTTCCCGTAGGCTACGTAGACGCGCTCGTAATAGGCCAGCGCCTTTTTGAGATCGTTCTCTTCCTCGAGGACGCCCGCGAAAGCGAGCAGTGCCTCCGCCTTGTAGGAAGCGGGAATCGCCGGGTCTCCGAGCAACTCCTCGAGTATTTCCCGCGCCTTGTGGGGCAGCTTCAGCTCGGACTGCAGCTGGGCAACCTCCAGCATCACCTCGGCCCGCAGTCCCAGGCGAAAGCTCGATGCGAGACATTTTTCGTACAGTTCGATCGCCTCGTGGGGATTCCCATCCGCTGCGGCGAGCCTCCCCAGCCCCGCGTAGATGCGGTCTTTCTCCGTCGTTCGGGGGTGCCACTTCTTCGCTTCGAGATAGAGGCCTTTGGCAACCCGGGTGTTGCCCGTGGCCAGCCTCGCATCGGCGGCGTCAACGGTGATCCGCGGGTTGTGCAGCTTCGCGTCGACGGCGCTTCCCGCCTCGAGCATTGCCGCTTGTGCCAGCTGCGGAGCGAATGTCTCCAGCGCCTTCGCCTTCGCCCAGTAGGCACGGGCCAGAAGGACGGAATCTCCCGATTCTTCTGCGGTCCGCCGCAGCTCGTCCAGGGCGCGGGACAGTGCCAGCGCGCCGTCTTCTTGGCCGCGGTAGAGCCGCGGCAACGCCACGAGGATATCTTCGATCGCGTAGTAGTCGGGGTTGCCGCCCAGATCGCGGACCGTCTTCCAGTAGATCTCTTTCGCTGCGACGATGTCCTCCTCTCGCTGGTAGGCACGCCCGATCTGGTAGACCGCCTCGGCCACGCGATTGCTCGCGGGAAACTCGTCGATGAACTGCTGGAAATGCGCCCGCATTCCCGCGAGATCTTCCCGCAACCAGAGCGGCTTCCCGATCTTGAACCATCCGTCTTCGTAGAAACGCGTCGCCGCGGGATCGATCGACTTGTAGGCGGCGATCCCCCCGTCGATCTCGCCGATGGCCATGAGGGCATCGCCGAGCAACAGCTTGGATTCGTCTAGGTAAGACGAGCCGGGGTAGGCCTCGATGAAGGCCTCGAGCTCCGCGATCCCCTGGTCGTAGTAGGCCATCGAGTGCGATGCGAACGCGCGTCGGAAAACGGCATCGGCCTCGTATTTGCCCTCTGGATAGTCGTCGAGATATCCCCCCAAATGATCCCGGCTGTGCTGATGCGCCCCGGAGAATGAGTAGGCCATCCCTTCCCAGTAGACGCTATCTTCCACCAAGGGACTCGTCTCGAACCTCTTGCGAAAATCTTTGAATCGCGAGATGGCATCGGCGTTCTCTTCCTTCATGAGGCGGACGATCCCACCGACAAAAAAGGCGCCCGGTGCCACGTCGGATTTCGGGAATTCATCGACCACCCGGTCGTAAGCAGCCATCGCGAGATCCAAGTCTTGCGCGCTCTTGTGGCATTCCGCCTTCAGGAAGAGGACGTCTGGCAAACTGGTGGCCAGCGGGCTCCCCCCGAACTTCGCCTCGTAGACCGTGGCCGCGGCCAGCGCGCGAGGCCAGCGACCGACCTCCATCCAGCAGCGCATGAGGCTGACGGCCGCCTGCTCGACAATCGGGTCGGGCTCCATGCGCGCCAGCATGTCCTCCATGACCAGCGCGGCCTCCCGGTAGCGCCCCATCCCACTGAAGGCGGTGGCCAGCCGCAGGCGCAGCGCACTGTCAAACTGGTCGTTGGCGGCGAACTTCTCCAGCTCGCGATCGATCTTCTGCAAGACGATCTCTCGCGCGCGAACCTGGCCGGCATCCACTCCGCGCTCCTTGAGAATCGCGATCTTCTCCGCCATGAGCCCTCGTCGCTGCCCCTGGTGCCGGACGAGCCGGTCCTTGTCCCAGATCCGCTGGAGGCACGCGATGGCATCGTAGAATCTCCCATCTTCCAAGTAGGCGGCGCCGAGCTGCAAGGCGAGCGTCTGGAACGAGACGATCTGGGTGATCTCCCCCATGCGCGGATACTCGGCTTTGAGCAAGGCCAGGGCCGCCTCGCGATCGCCGCTCTCGATCAGGGCGTGGAGCCGCAGGACGATGGCTTGGCTGGCGGACTCGGGCGCCTTTTCGCGCAGCCCGGGCAACCGCTCGTCGATGAAGGCGATCGCCCCGGGGAGATCCCCCGCCAGGAGGCGCGCCTTGGCGATGATGACCACCGCCTCGCCGCGCCGGGCGATGTCGTAGCCCGCGTTCCCGATAAATGCGGTGAAGAGTTCTTCCGCCTGGTCATAGTCACCAGATTCGACCGCCAAGATTCCCTGGCAGTAGGCCAGCACCTCCCGCGCCTCCTCGGGGAGTCCGTCGATTTTCAGGCTTTCGCCGATGAGCGGCCCCGCTTCCTGTAGCTTGCCGAGTTTCACTTTGCTGAGCGCGAGCATGGGGGTCACCTCTCGCATCATCGGCCGCAGTTGTTCATTCGCCCCATAGTCTGCCACCAGCTTGTCGAAGACCGCCTCCGCCTTCCCGTAGTCCCCACTCAAATACGCGGTGCGTCCGGCCTCCCAGGCCTCCTCCGGGGTGAGCCCACCGTTATCCTGCGCCGCCGCCGCGGCGATGCAGGCGACGCCGACCAATGCTAGCGCCACCGCCCGCCAAACGGGCGCGTCGGGTTCATGGACTGTGGAGTGCATGCCTACCGGTTTCACCCATACCAAGCATTCGCCGTTCCGGCTAGGAAAACTCTCTCCCGTGCCAATTCTGCCACCGGGCGATCCCGCCGCTCCCCCGGCTTTACCCGCCCCCGGATTCCGCTATGGTGCGCGTCCAGCCATTGCCATGCCGACCGCACCAGCCAGCCCACCATTGCAAATCGGGGACCGTGAGTTCCGTTCACGCCTCCTCGTCGGTACCGGCAAGTTCTCTTCCAACGAGGCGATGCGCGACGCCCTCGATGCATCGGGTACCGAAATCGTGACGGTCGCCCTCCGCCGAGCCGACCTCACTGGCAAAGGCGATCCCTACGCCAACATCCTCGATTTCATCGACCCGCAGCGCTACCTCCTCCTCCCCAACACCAGCGGGGCCATGAACGCGGACGAAGCCGTCCGCCTGGCGCGGCTCGCCGCCACCGCCGGGCTGCCGATGTGGGTCAAGCTGGAGATCCACCCCGACCCGCGATTTCTCCTACCCGATCCCATCGAAACCCTCGCGGCTGCCGAGACCTTGGTGAAAGAGGGATTCACCGTTCTTCCCTACATCAACGCCGACCCCGTGCTCGCCAAGCGCCTGCAAGACGTCGGCTGCGCGACGGTCATGCCCCTGGGCTCGCCGATCGGCACCAACCGCGGCGTCGAGACCCGGGGCCAGATCGCCATCATCATCGAACAGGCCACCGTCCCGGTGGTTGTCGATGCGGGCCTCGGGGTCCCCAGCCACGCCGCCGAGGCCATGGAGCTCGGCGCGGATGCCGTCCTGATCAATACGGCCATCGCCATCGCTTCGGACCCGGTGCGCATGGCCGACGCCTTCCGCGCCGCCGTCGAGGCGGGGCGCACCGCCCACGAACTCGGGCTCCCCGGCACCGCCGCCGAAGCCGACCCGACGAGCCCGCTCACCGGATTCCTTTACTCCTGAACCCCGATGCCGCTCCTCGCCGTCGACAACCTCAAGACGCACTTCGCCGTTCGCGCCCCCCTGTTCGGGAGGAGGCCGGAGCCGGTGCGTGCCGTCGACGGCGTCTCCTTCTCCATCGAGGCCGGCACCACCTGCGGGCTGGTCGGGGAGAGCGGCAGCGGCAAGACCACCATCGGCCGCAGCTTGCTCCGGCTCGTCCCCGCCACCGCCGGGCGGGTCGTTTTTGACGGCACCGACATCCTCCCGCTGGACGAGCGTGCGTTCCGCCCATTCCGCAAGGACATGCAGATGGTCTTCCAAGACCCCTTCAGCTCGCTCAATCCCCGGCTCTCCGTCGGCAGGATCATCGCCGAACCACTCGGTATCCATCGCCCGGACCTGAAGGCGCCCGAGTCCCGCGAGCGCGTGGCTTCGCTCTTGGAGAGAGTCGGTCTCCCCGCCGGGGCGGCCACCCGCTACCCGCACGAGTTCAGCGGCGGCCAGCGTCAGCGTATCGGGATCGCCCGTGCCCTCGCCGTCGAACCGCGCTTCCTCATCTGCGACGAGCCGGTCTCCGCGCTCGACGTCAGCGTCCAGGCACAGGTTGTCAACCTCCTGCAAGACCTCCAGGAGGAGCTGGGTCTCACCTATCTCTTCATCGCTCACGACCTCGCGGTGGTCGAACACATCAGCGATCACATCCTGGTGATGTTCCGCGGCCACATTGTGGAGTCTGCCCCCGCCGAAGAGATCTACCGTTCGCCGCAACATCCCTACACGAAGGAACTTCTGGAAGCCGCCGCGTAACGATGACGCCCCTCCTGCGCAAGTTTCTCGGGATCAATTGGATCCTTTTCTTCACGATGATCGGTCTCCTCATCCTCGGGGTCTTTTCGATCTACAGCGCCTCGGAGTTCCGCCCCGACCCGGGGATGTCCCTGATCTGGAAAAAGCAGATCCGGATGATCGTCGCGGGACTGATCGTCTTTTTTGGTGCCGCTCTCGTCGACTACCGGTGGATGCGCTGGGGCAGCCTCCCGTTCTACCTCGGCGCCCTCGCCCTGCTCATTTCGGTTCAGTTCGTCGGCGTGGAGATCCACTCGTCAAAGTCGTGGCTCAAGATTGGCCCGATCCAGTTTCAACCGTCGCAGCTGGCCATCGCCAGCGGCATCGTCGTCGTCGCTTTCGTGCTGGCGGAGCTGCACAAACACGTCCCCATCTTCCGCTACCATTTCTTGCGGCTCGTCCTCGCGGGCATCATGGCGATCGTGCCCTGCGTGATCGTCCTGAAGGAGGGGGATTTCGGCTCGGCATCCGTTTGGTTTCCCGTGCTAGGAGCCATGCTCCTGGTCGGCAGCATTCCCTTCCGCTATCTCATCGTCATCGCCCTCGTCGGCCTGAGCGTCCTTCCGATCGCCTACAACTTCGGGCTCAAGGACTATCAGAAAGAGCGCATCCAGGTGTTCATGGATGTCTGGGCGGGCAAGGAGATCGACACCCAGAATGAAGGCTACGCCATCAACAACATCCTCAAGGCGGTCGGCTCCGCCGGGTGGGAGGGAAAAGGCTTCCTGGGAAAGAACGTCGAGGGACAAAAGACCGTCAACCGCATGGGATTCATCCCCAAAGACACGGCCATCAATGATTTCATCTTCACGGTGGTCGCCGAGGAGCAAGGCTACCGCGGAGCGCTGTTCCTCATCTCACTGTTCGCGTTCCTTCTCGTCCAGCTCGTCTTCGTGGCATTCTCGGCACGGGACCAGCTGGGGCGCCTGCTCGTCGCCGGAATCGCCGCGCTCTTTTTCGCCCATATTTTCCAAAATATCGGCATGAACATCGGACTCCTTCCCATCACCGGAATCCCGCTTCCCTTCATCTCGTACGGGGGCACTTTCGTAATCATCGTCATGTTCCTCCTCGGGCTTACCCAAAGCGTCTGGATCCACCGCAACACCCCCGCCCCCGAAAAAGAAAGCAAGCCGTCCCTGTAGATCTTCATGCCCATGCGCCTGCTCCACATCTTTCTTTCGCCGGAACACAACTACTTCGGCCACCACGGGAAACCGGCCGGCGAGGCGCCGACGGTCGAAGTGCCCGAGGTTGAAGCCGTCGCCGGCAAAGGGCTCGTCGGAGACCGCTTCTTCGACTACAAGGACGACTACCGCGGCCAGGTCACGCTGTTCAGCATCGAGACCTACCGGGATCTCTGCGACCGGTTCGGCCGGCCCCCGAGCGAGAAGGGAGCGGCGGTGTTCCGGAGGAACCTCGTCGTGGAAGGCGCCGACCTCACCGCGCTCGTGGGCGAGGAGTTCCAACTTTGCGGCGTCCGCTTTCTCGGAACCCAAGAGGCGGCCCCGTGCTACTGGATGAACCAAGCGTTCGCCGAGGGGGCGGAAGAGGCCATGAAAGGGCGCGGGGGCCTCCGCGCGAAAGTCTTGACGGGAGGCACGTTGACCTCGGAAGCGAACGTCCCGGCACCCGCGTGAACCTGACCGCCATCCTCATCGCCGGCGGGAAGTCAACGCGCATGGGTCAGGACAATGCGCTCATCGAGATCGGCGGGCGACCGCTCTGGCGGATTCAGCTGGAAAAGCTCCAGGCTCTCAAGCCCTCCCAGATCCTCATCTCTGCCCGCCGGGGGCAGCGCTTCCTGGAG
>CAZKYJ010000239.1:0-7160 GCA_964556355.1 uncultured Verrucomicrobiales bacterium
ACCGCCAGCAGCGTCCCCACCGCATGGGTCACGGCGCTCGCCCGCTCTTCGATGAGCGGTTCGCACAAGATGGATCGGGGACGGAAGGGAACGGCGATAGTCGGGGAACATCGCGCGGATTTGAAAAGTCTCGACCCCAGGCGTCGCGGCGCGTATCCTTCGGCAGCATTACCAATGAGACCCTCCGCCGTGCTCGCTCTTCTTGCGGCCCCGATCTTCGCATCAGCAGAACCCGTGTCGGAAGGGAGCGGCGGTATCACTTTCCAGTTCCCGGAAGAATCCCGCGATCGCGTCGAGCCGCTCTTCGGCGACTTTATCGACTGGCGCGAATCGATGCGGGCGAAGCTCGACCAAATCGAGGAGAATATCCAGGCGGAGATCACCGGCGAGGCCAGCGAGGAAAAGGTCATGGAGTTCCTGGGCACCGACCTGGGGTTGGGTAGTGCCCCGCCGCAGGCCTTCGTAAAAGCGTATCGCGCCAGCGCTCTGGATGCGGCGCGCCTTGCCCCCGCCTGGTCGCCGTGGTTGGGCGGGTTCGACACCATCCGGTTCTGGTCGAGGGACGAGGCGGGGAACCGCTACGACCCGGAGACGGGCACCTATGATTTCGGGGATCTGAGCGACGCCAAAGAAGGGGCGTTGAGCATCCAGCCCCAGGCATTGTAGGGGTCGCTCTCCGGCCTCCCCAGCTCGGTCGATCCCATCGCCCCGCTGCAGTTCGACATCCCGGTAGAGTTCGGGACGAACACCACCCCCGAGGGCTACATCGAATTCTTCCGCGCCCAGATCGGGCAGCTGGACGCCGTCCTCACAAGCTTGCGCCAGGCTGCGCTCAACCAATTCATTCTCGCCCGGATCGAACTCGCGGAGTCGTATTTCAACGCGGAGACCGCCGCTGTCATCTCCCGCCCCCTCGCCAAGTTCGCCAGCTTTCTCGCGGCCAACGTCCTGCTCGGTGCCGAGGGGGCCGCGGCCCAATACCAGCCCGCGTTCGACCTTTCCGTCCCCCCGGATCGCAGCGACCGGCTGGCGCTCTTCGAGCTGGTGCAGGATGGCTACCTCGACCCGGGCACCGACCGCACCGCCGAACGTTTCCAACGCGGGATTCTTATGCAGTCGTTCATCGCCCTCTATCGGGATACCAAGAAATCACCCGTCGCCCTGACCCCGGCGGTGGACGTCCCGGAGGGAGGGCATTCGACAAAGACGTTCACGGCGGCCATCGACGCCCAGCTGGAGGGAGAGAACACGTTCCGGGACATCTTTGTCACCGAGATCACCGAGCTTGCCGACAAGGACACGGCGGTCGGGGCCGGGCGCGTTACCCAGGTGATCGAGGGGTTCACGTTTTCGTACCCGGCCGCACTGGCCGAGGCGGTGCACGCGGCCGCCCCCGAGATGCGCGCCTACCGGGAGTCGATCGACGAGTCGGCCTCGGAGGACGTCTTCGAGTCGCTCGACCTTCCGGAGCCCCTCGGCGAAGACCTCGCCGGTTTCGGTCTCGGTATCGAGACGAACATCGCCGAATGGTTCGCCTCGCTGCCGGAAAATGTCCAAACGCTCGCACCCGAGATGACCGCCGCACTTTTGGCTATCGATGCCATCAACCTGTAGACCACCGACGTACTCGAGGCGCACATGAAGGCGGGCGGCACCGTCGCGGGCATCACCCGCACCGAGGACGGCGTGACGATGGTGTTCGAGAAAGATTCCGCGACGGGAACCTACCCGGACTCGCTCCCATTCATCCTCCCCAGCGGTCCGCGGGATGTTTATCGCCTTCCACGAGGGCGCCGAGTTTGCTATCATCCGCGAGGGCATCCGCAGCAAGGATCGCCGCTGGTTCTGCGACGGCCTCGCCAACGCCATCACCATCCGACTCGTCGAACGCTATCTCGGCGAAGGTCGCGGCCAGGCGGCCTTCGAATCCCTCTACCCGCCCGAAAAGTACGAAGCCGAGGCCGGGCACGCCGATCTCGCCGCGTGGCCCACCGGCGAAGACGAGGGCGAAAATGACTCGCCCCACGCTTCCGCCCACTCCTACTTCGCCACCCGTGCCATCGAGAAAGCCCTCGAAGGACAACCCGCCGATTTCATCGCGAAATGGATCGCCAGAATCCAAAAGACGCCCATCGACGAGACGACGATGGCTACCGTCGAAGCCGCCTAAGCCGAGCTGACGGGCGGGAAGTCGCTCGGCGACATCGCCTCCGAAATCACCGCGCCGTAGGCGAGTCCCCGCAACACAGAGCGCCAGTTCCTTGCACAGCGCCCGACTGGTCGCCGCTTTGGCTCGAAGGCTTGCCGATCGAGATCCCGTCGGGGAACGCCGCACCTCCTAAAGACGGAACTCCGAACCTCACCCCTCCCGGAGCCCTAGCAACGCCTCAATCCCCACCAGGTGGTCGAAGTAATCCGCCTCCCCCACCCCGCGCCCGATCCCGTGCGCGTGGCGCAGCCGGCGCGTCGCCCGGAGTTTCCGACCCGGCTCGATCTCTGGGGCGATCCGCTCGCCGTCCCCCGTTGACTATCCGCGCGATGTGGGCTCCCATCCGGCATGCCGGACGACGCGCCAGACCAGGGAGAAGAACAACCGAAAAAGAAGAGCCTCAAAGGCCTCAAGGGGTCGATGGAGATCTACGGCTACCTCGGGCGGCATAAGAAGGTTTTCGTCCCCTCGCTCATTGCGCTGTTCGTCACCGCAGCGCTTTCGTTGGCCTTCCCCTATTTCCTCAAAGATCTCATCGGCGACCCGGCTGACGCGCTACGCAACGGCGTCGCGACCGAGCGGGTCACCGAGAACATCGACCGCACGATCCTCCTGTTGCTCGGGGCCTTGGCGCTCCAGGCGACCATTTCGTTCTTCCGCGTCCAGGGCTTCATCCGCTCGGGGGAGGCGGCGCTCAACGACTTCCGCAAGGACCTTTTCGCCAAGCTCGTCCGGCTTCCCATGGGCACCTTTCTCGAGCAGCGCTCCGGCGCGCTCAGCACCCGGGTGGCCGCCGACCTCGCCGTCATGCGCGATACGCTGCTCACCACCGTCCCGCAGATGGCACGACAGTCGGTCATCTTCGTCGGTGGCATGATCTTCATCTTCATCGCCTCGACCAAGCTCTCGCTCATCATGCTCGCCTCCATCCCGCTGGTCATCGGCGTGGTCGCTATCTTCGGGCGCAAGGTGCGCACCTACTCGAAGGCTGCCCAGTCCGCCCTGGCCGACTCCGGGATCGTCGTCGAAGAGACCGTGCAAGGGATCGCCGACGTGAAGTCGTTCAATAATGAACCCTACGAGGAAAAGCGCTACACCAGCGCCCTCGACAACCTCCTCGACGTGACCGTGCGCGGTGCCATGGTGCGCGCCGCATTCATCAGCTTCATCGTGCTTGTCCTCTTCGGAACCATCGCCGGGGTCACCTGGGTCGGCGCGCGGATGCTGGCCTCCGGGGAGATCACCACGAAGCAGTTCACCAGCTTTATCCTCTTCAGCATCTTCGTGGGGGCTTCGTTGGGCTCATTCCCCGAAATCTTCGCCCAGCTGCAAAAGACGGCCGGCGCCACCGAGAGCCTGCAGGAGCTCATGCGCGAGACCCCGGCGGACACCGGCACCGAGACCGCCTTGGCGCCGGAGGGCGCCATCGCCGCCGACGCCCTAACATTCCGCTATCCGACCCGCCCGGACGTCCCGGTGCTCGATGGGCTCGACTTCGCCATCGCGCCCGGCGAGCGCGTCGCCCTCGTCGGCCCGAGCGGCGCGGGGAAATCGACCGTCTTTTCGCTCCTCCTTGGCTTCTACCGGCCCGGCTCCGGCGCGCTCCGGTTCGATGGCCAGGACGCCCGCGAGCTCGCGCTCGGGTCGCTGCGTGCCCAGATGGCAGTGGTGCCGCAGGAGGTTCTCCTTTTCGGAGGCAGCATCCGGGAGAACATCGGCTACGGGAAACCCGGCGCCAGCCACGGCGACATCGAGGAAGCCGCGAAAAAGGCCAACGCCCACGAGTTCGTCACGAAGTTTCCCGATGGCTACGACACCCTCGTCGGCCCGCGGGGAGTCAAGCTGTCCGGCGGCCAGCGCCAGCGCATCGCCATCGCCCGCGCGATCCTAGCAGATCCAAAAATCCTCCTCCTCGACGAGGCCACCAGCGCGCTCGACTCCGAGAGCGAGCGGCTCGTGCAGGAAGCGCTCGAGCGCCTCATGATCGGGCGCACGAGCATCATCATCGCCCACCGGCTATCGACCGTCCGCCACTGCGACAAGATCTTCGTCCTCAACAACGGCCGGATCGCCGAGAGCGGCACCCACGACGAACTCGTCGGCCACAACGGGGTCTACCGGTTGCTGGCCGAGACCCAGCTGGCGTAGCCCCCGGGAACGCTGAATCCCGTTCATTGGCGGCGGCCCGAGCGGTCGCGCAGGGCCGAGCGGTCGCGCAGGGCCGAGCGGAAGATCTGGGTGCAACCGCCTGGATTCCGCGTGCCACCATCTACATGACGGCGCCCTACTTGGTGGAGGGAATTCGTCCCGGCTTCCGCGCGGCGGGGGCGGCCGGCGCGATGGCCCTTCGACTACAACCGGTCACATCGCGGGGACGATCCCACCCGAATATGGCCGCCGATCTCCAAGGCAAGCTCGGCGTTGCCACCACGGTGCTCCCGGAAGAACGCCGAGCTGGGGCTCAGCGTTCCAGGGATGAGGCGAGGACTCACCGCGGCCCCGGCGCGTCGATCCGATCAGCCCCTCGCCCGGTGCCCACCGCCTCCCCGCGACCCGGCTTGTCCGCGAGGGCGTCGCCGGTCTCGCGGTCGAAGGTATCACCGGAGATCGTCTCGGGAACGGTATCGCCGGTCTCTTCGGCCCAACGGTCGAGCAGGGACTTCATCTCCTTCTCCCGCTCGGCGTAGGATGCCTGCCCCGCGAGGTTGTTGAGCTGGTGGCGATCACCCGCGACCTCGTAGAGCTCCACCTGCGGGCGCGGGGCGAGGAAAACATCGGCCTGCGCCGGGGTGAGCGTTCCGGCGTCGCGGGCCGCGCGCAGCGTCTGGTGGGACGGTGAGCGGACCGAGTCGGCAGGCCCCTGCCAGGCCTGGGCGGGGCGGTTGTTCTCGATGTAGAGGAACCCGTCGGCGCGCACCGAGCGGCCGTGCGCCTCGTAGTCGTGCCAGTTGTGCTCGGAGAAGGCGGCCGCGCGCACGACGGCGCCGGGATCGGCGAACATCGGGGCGATGCTCACCCCCTGAAACGAGGCGGGTGCGTCGACCCCGGCGAGCGCGAGGATGGTTGGGGCGAGATCGATGGCGCTGACCAGGCCCGCCGGCGTGGAACCAGACCCGGCGATCCCCGCCGGCCAGTGGGCGACGAGCGGGGTCTGCATCCCGCTGTCGTGGAGCCGGGTCTTGGCGCGCGGGAACGGACGCCCGTTATCGGCCATGACGAGGATCAGGGTATCCCGCAGCGATCCGTCCGCGCGCAGGGTCTCGACGACCTGGCCGATGAAGTAATCGAAGCGGGTGACCTCGTTGTAGTAGGAGGCGAGATCCTGGCGGGTCTCCGGGTTGTCGAGCAGGAACGGTGGGACGACTACCTTGGCTGGGTCGTGCATCGGGCCGTATTTTTCGGCATCCCAGTCCTTGTCACCATCCCAGGCGCGGTGGGCGTCGAGGGCGGCGAACCAGAAGAAGAACGGCCGCCCTTTCGGGCGCTCCTCGACGGTGCGGACCCACGTGGCGTGGCCGCCCCGGTTCCCGGGGGAGTTGCCGCGCTCGTCGAGATCCCAGGGCTCACGGAGCTTCCCCTTCTCCCAGCTCATGTGGTTCTTGCCGACGAGCCCGGTGAAATAGCCGGCGGCGCGCAGCAGCTCGGGAAATGGCACAAGGTGGGAGGCGATCGGCTGGTGGAGCTCGGAGGCGTTCCCGTTATTGTGGGGATAGCGACCAGTGATGATGCTCGACCGGCTGGGGCTGCAGCTGCTGGCGGTGAGGATGGCGTTGGTGAATCGCAGTCCGCCGGCCGCCAGCGCGTCGATGTTCGGCGTGCGCGCGGCGGCGTTCCCGTAGCAGCCGATGTCGTTCGCGCTGACGTCGTCGGCGATGAAGAGGACGATGTTGGGACGTCCGGCCGCGGGGGAGAAAACGGCGAAAGCGATGCTGCCGAGCAGGGAGATGGTGAGTGTCCTGAGCATGGCTCACGATACGGTGCGCTCCGCCTCGTTCTTCAAGTGCCGCTCGGCCACGAAGGGCCCGAAGGGCACGAGCGAGGCCACGAACAGCAGGACTGCTTTGCCGAAGTCCCAGCGGCGATCGATCCACGCGAGGAGCAGGGCGAGGCAGTAGAGCACGAAGAGCACCCCGTGCGCCCAGCCGACATAGGTCACCGCCGCCGGCTGGTCGGCGATGTACTTCAACGGCATCGCGATCCCGAGGAGGAGGAGGAAACTGATGCCCTCGGCGATGCCGATGGCGCGGAGGCGGGCGATGGGAGAGCCGAACATGCGACGACACTGGATCGCCGCCCGCCGTCGTCAACTCCGGGACGGGTGATTCGCCGGCCGCAGATGGGAGGGGAGCCGGCCAGAGACCGGTAGCACAGGCGGCAGAATCGCCGCTGCCCGGCAGGCAGGTCGCGGGACGGGCAGACCATCGTCCTTCAATCTCCCGGCAGCACCAAGGTGACGATCTCCCCTCCCGTAGGAAGGCTCGCCTCCCGCGCACTCCCGCCGCAGGCCACTTCGTAGTCGCCGAGGAAGCCGCGAAGGACGGCCTCGCCCACCGCATCGGTGGCGGCCTCGGCGTCGGTCCACCAGCTAGCTCGCACCCGCTCGCGCCAGACGTTCCCCTCCGGGCGTTCGCTCCAGTCTTCGCGCAGGAAAGCGGCCTCGGGGCGCGAGTGGTGACCGCCCCAGAACCCCCAGGTGAAAACGCCGGTCACCGCCGGGTGGCTGAATGCCTTCGTCAGGAAATCGCGCGTGGAGTCGGCCTGGTGCATCTCGTCTTCCGTGACGCCGTCAGGGTGCCTCATGGTCGATGAAATAATTCGCGGTCTCCTCGAAGTGGCTCTTGTGCCCGGTCTCCAACCCGCCCCGCACGAGAGCGGCATAGTCGTTGTCGTAGAGATCGACATCGGGCAGCAGCGCGTCCGCCTCCTCTACCGGTGCGCTCGTTTTCACCAC
>CAZKYJ010000240.1:0-7122 GCA_964556355.1 uncultured Verrucomicrobiales bacterium
GTCGCCGGTGAAAAACGTCTCGCGGATCTCCGTGAGGGTGGCGCTGTTATCGACCGTGCGGTCGACCGCCTTGCCGGTGGTGATGGCGCGGGTGATGCGGTCGAAGAACTCGGTCTCACCGCCGACGATATCGATCTTCGCACTACGGAGCGCTTCGCCGACCACCTTGGCCTGCTCGGCCGCGATGTCGCGCTGCACGTTGATGCCCGCGAGCTCGATGGCCTTCTCTTTCTCCAGGCGGAGCTTGAATTCCTCGTGCTCCTGGCCGGCTTCCTCGAAGAGCTTCATGGCACCGGCTTTGGCCTCGATGCCCTCGGCCTCGGCCGCGGACTGGGCACGGATGACTTCGGCCTGTCCGAGCCCGGCTGCGGCCGCTTCGGCGGTGGTCGCTTCGGCGAGCATCTTCTTGGCGGAGGCGCTCTTCTCCGCGGACGCTTCCTCGGCCTCGGCAAGGATGAGCATCTCCTCGGCGTGGAGCTGCGAGGAGCGCTTCTGCGCCTCGGCGGCGGTGACGGCCTTGTAGGCCTCCTCGTCGGCGTGGAGTTCGGCGGCCTGCTTCTCGGCTTCGGCTGCTTTGACCCGCTTGAGCATGGCTTCCTCGGCCGCTTTCTGGGCGAGGGTGACCGCGACCTGCTTCTCTCGCTCGGCCCCGGCGAAGGCTTCGGTGTCCTTGATCTTCTCCTGCTCGATGACCACCGATTTCTCGACGGCGACGCGCTCTTTGATGACGTCCTGGATGTTCTTTTTCTCGACCTCGACCGCTTTCTCCTTCTCGATCGACTTCAGGGTGGTGACGCGTTCCCGTTCGATGGCCTCGAGGTGGCGCTCGCGCTCGACGCGTTCGATCTCGACGGCGTCGGTGCGTTCCTTGTTGCGGGTGGCGACGATGACCTGGCGTTCCTTGTTTTGCTCGGCGATCTGGATCTCCTCTTCGGCGGCGATGCGCGCCTGCTCGGCCCGCTGGCGATTTTCCTCCTGGACTTTCTTGGTCTCCGCTTCCTCGCGGGCTCGGACTGACTCGACCTCGCGCTGCTGTTTCGATTCGGTCTCGGCGAGCTGGCGTTCGAGCTCGAGGATGGCTTCGCGGGCCTCGACGTCCTGCTGTTTGATGACCTTTTCCTTGTCGCGCTGGATGTTGTTGGCGAGCTTGGCCTGGGTGGCGGTGAGTTCGGTGATCTTCTTGATGCCCTCGGAGTCGAGGATGTTGTTGGGATCCATCGAGGACATCGGCGTCTGCTCGAGGTAATCGATGGCGGCGTCTTCGAGGGAGAAACCGTTGAGGTCGGTACCGATGAGCTTGATGATCTCGTCACGGAAGGTATCGCGCTCCTCGTAAAGCTCGATGAACTGGAAGCGTTTGCCGATCGTTTTGAGCGCCTCCGAGAACTTGGCGTCGAAGAGCTGCTCGATGGCCGGCTGGCTGGAGGCACGCTCGCAGCCGATCGACTGGGCGACCTTGCGGACATCGGCCTCGGTGGGATTGACGCGGACGAAGAAGGCGACCTTGATATCGGCGCGCATGTTGTCCTTGCAGATGAGGCCGTTTTGGCCGGTGCGGTCGATCTCGATACGTTTGACCGAGATGTCCATTTCCTCCGCACGATGGAGGATGGGGATGACGAGCTTGCCGGTGAAGGAGACTTGGACGCCCCCCTGCCCCGTGCGGACGAGCGCCTCCCCTTGGGGCACCTTGCGGTAGCACTTGATGACGAGGAAGACGAGGCCGATGAAGACGACGACCCCGATGAGGATGAGGACTCCGAGCCCGCTGCTCAGAAGGTTTTGTAGTTCGGTCATGATATTCTGTTCTTTTGAGTCATTGGGTTTTCGGGTGGGGCAACGATGTCTCCGGCGACGGCCTCCAGGCCCTCTTCCCGGAGGTAGTAGATGTCCTTGTCCCCATCATGGGCGACGACGAGGGCCCGCTGGCCGCGCCGGAGGCGCCGCTCCTCGTCGGAAACGCGGACGTTGATCAGGACGGTCGCGCCCTCCTGGACGATCTCGGCCTGGCCTCCCGTGGTGGTCACCTCCAGCGACCGGACGACGCAGACCCGCCCGACGATGGGCAGGTGCGTGTCGCCGTCCCCGTCGAGGGAGCGGAAGAGGGGCTTGAGCGGCAGCGTGGCGACCTTGGCGACGAGGGCGCTGACGATGAAATCGCCAAAGAAGATGGCGAGGGCGACGAGGATGCTGCCCGCCTGGTTGAGAACGAAATTCGCGACGATCCCGAGCCCCCAGAGCGAGATGACAAGGACACTAATGACGACCATGGCCGGGACGGCACCAAAATTGAGGAAGCGGAGGACGGCGAGGCCGATGCCCCCGGCTCCCCCATCGACATCGACGTCCACGTCGGCCTCGACCTCGGTGCCGAGGTCGATGTCGAAGGCCTCCATGCCCAAGGCGCCGACGATGACGAGGAGCCAGTAGAGCACGACCAGCCCCAGCGCGATGGTCAGGGGGAGGTTGTGGATTGCTAAGGCCTCGTTAAGGAGTGTGTCCATCGGTGGGGGTCGGCTTGATATTGGCGATCAGACTAAGGGAATGCTAGCCAAATCGAGAAAATCTGCCCATTATAATTCGCAGAACCATTTCTACCACAAGCCCCATGGAATCCCACGACGTCATCCGCAACGCATTCAAAAAATCCGGCCCGAAAGAGATCGCCGCCGAGCTGGGGCTTTCCCTTTCTTTGGTCTACAAGTGGGCGCAGCCCAACACCGAGATGGGCAGCGGAAGCCGGAACCCGCTCGACCGGGTGGCCAAGCTGATGGAGATGACCGGCGACAAGCGGATTATCCAGTGGCTCTGCGAGCACCAGGACGGATACTTTCTGCGGAACCCTGTCTCCCACTGCAAGGAGGGCTACCAGGTCATGCCTTCGACCAACGCGATCGTCCAGCGCTTCGCCGGGCTGCTGACCGTGATCACGCAGGCCGCGCTGGACAACGAGATCTCACCGGACGAGTCGGAGCAGATCCGGCGGGTCTGGGATTCGCTAAAATCGTTCACCGAGGGATTTGTGAGATGCTGCGAGGAGGGGGACTTCAACGAGCTCGGCGTCGCGATCAAGTGCGCGGAAGAGAAGGTGGCGAAGGCGTAGGCGCGCCCGGCGAATTGGCAGGGCGCACGAAAAATCTCTTTTACGACGGGCACCATCTGTGCTGTCATCTAGAAGCCATGAAAGCCCTACTTTCCGCCCTGCTCCTCGCCCCATTGGCCGCCGCTACCTCCCACGCGGCCATGACCGTGATTTCGGAGGACTTCGAAGGATACACGGACACCGCCGATCTCGGCACGGCGTGGAGCTTGGGGGACGGCACCCTCGACACGACGAACGGCAACCCGGGGCAATCGTTGGCCCACCCGGGCACCGGTGGCAGCTTCAGCGGCGCCAACACCAATAGCATGAGCTTTGCCGCCATCGTGCCGACGTCGAGCCAACCGATCGTCTTTTCGGCGAGCATTTTCGATGACGGATCTTCGGCCAACAAACGCGTCTCGGCAGGAATGCGCGCGGCGGCGGGGGCGAATATCATCGAGATGGGGATGTACAACAGCCCGAGCCATTACGCCTACCGCACGGTGCTTTTCGAATCCGGCGACGCCACGTGGGTGGCCTTCTCCAACCTGGTCGATGACGCCGGGATGGCGATTGGCAATGCTCCCATCAACGGATGGCACACCTACACGGCGACGATCACCGGCACCGACATCACCTTCACCCTCGACCTCAACAGCGACGGCAATATCAACGCGACCAGCGTGGCGAACGTCGTGCCAACCGCGGCAGGTTTCGACATCGTCCGGCTGGGCGGCCCGTCCGACCTCAGCTCGGGAGGCGGGGGTGCGAACTTCGACAACGTTCGTCTCGAGATCGTGCCGGAACCATCCGCTGCCCTGTTGGCCATCGCGGGTGCGGCATTCGGTTTCGTCCGCCGGCGGCGCTAGGCCGAAGAACTTCCGGACACCCCCTGGGGTGGCCGAACCGTTCGTTCGGCGCGGTGCCGTGCCGCCGCTACCCTTCGCTACGGAAGCGGAGGATCCGGAAGAAAAACTCGGGCTCGATCCCCGGAAAAGCGGCCACTTCCTCGAAAAGCTCGGGATCGTCGAGCACGGCGGCGGCCTCGGGGAAGGTGGCACGGTTGAAGCTGGCGTAGCCGTAGATGGCGTAGAGGGGCTCGCCGGCCGCGCGGGCGGCGGCCATCTCGTTGCGGACGGCTCCCTCGGAGTTGCGCCCTTCCCAGCGGACGCGCGGGTAGTAGTTCTCCATGACCCGGCCACCGAGGCCGAAACCGTAGACGCGGCGGGGACCCGCCGTCTCGGTGCGCAACCACGTGGCGACCTCGCGCATGGGCGCGTAGGAACGGGTCGCCAGCATCCGGAGTTCGGGAGCGACGAAGAGTCCGTAGCTTCCGACGCCGAGGACGAGCGCCGCCCCCAGCGCGAGGGCCGGCTGTCCACGGGCGACAAGTTTGGCGAGCCCGTCGATGGCGATGGCGATGAGGACGACGAGGGGCACCATGAGGTAGATGAGATATCGCGGGTAAAAAAACTGCTCGCTGCTGTAGGTGGCGATGAGGTAGGCGGCGGACGAACCGATGACCGCGAGCGTCCCGAAAACGGCGGGACGACTGCGGAGGGCGAGGCGAACGAAACCCGCTCCCGCGAGCAGCACGGGGGTCGCCCAGGCGATCAGGCCCGCGAAGTCGGAGCTGCCGACCCGCCTCACGAACGTCGGGATCCCCGCGGACTCGCGCCCCGGCGCCCAGTCGTAGGGCATTCCGTAGAACAGCTGGCTGGCGGTCGTGACGAGCAATTCGCGGGTGATGAAATGGGGTTCGTCAATGACTTGGAGCCAGCGGTAGGCCTGGACGAGCATCGGGCCAGCGACCACGAACAAGGCCATGGCGGCGAAGACGTTGACGACCGCCAAACGGACGAGCCCCCGCCCCCCCCCACCGCTCCGGAGCACCACAGCAGCCAGCGCCACGAAGAAGCCCATCGCGTACCAGATCGCGTTCGGCAGCGACCAGACGAGGAGGAACTGGTTGAGCCCAAAGAGCAGCCAGTAGCGCCACTGGCGACCGCAGGAGTGAGCGATGCAGGTGATCCAGAGACAGCCGAGGACGGTGAGGAGGACGAGGCCGCTGTAGGCGCGCATGTCGATCCCGTAGCGCACCGCCCACGGATGGAGCGCGAGAAGGAAGGCCGCGATGATCCCCGCGGTCGGAAAACCCCAGCGCGCGACGAGCACCGCGATGGCGATGATCGAAGCGAGCGAGGCGAGGAAATTCGGGAGGCGGAGGGCGAACTCGAAGACCGCGCCATCGGGGGCGTCGGTCGCGGCCGCCCAGGCCTCGTAGGAGACCTTGGCCGCGAGGGCGGCAGGCACGTGGTTGGTGGGCTTCTGGTAGTACCACGCGGCGCGCGCCCAGGTGGCGCGGGAAAACTTCGGCGCGGCATCCGGCTCGTCGCCGACTTTCCAGTTACCGACCACCGCCTGCCGGATATTCCAGAGCTCGTCCCACCAGAGGCTGCCGTGGGCGAGGTTCCAGCGGAGGGCTCCCCCGAGCACCACGGCCGCGGCGACGCCCCCGCAGAATACCGCCCGGTTGGTATGGGTCATCGGCCAGCGGCGCCCGCGCACGAAATCGACACGGTGCGCCCAGAGGGATACCGTCAAGGCCGCGGCGAGGGCGAGAACGCCGGTGGTGGCGATCCCGTAGTAGAGCCCGCGGACGGTGTCATCCTTCCAGTCGGCCTCATCCGGCTGGAGGGAAAACGGCGTTTCTCCGCCTCCGACAAGATAGGCGACGCACCCCAAAAATATCGCAATGAGAATGGCGCGGAACAGGCGCGAGATCTGGAAGGGCGACACGGTGGGAGGGCCGATGGCGGAGCTAGTGGTTCCCGGGAACTCGGATGCGCTCGACCAGGGCGACAACCTCGGCCGGCGGGCGCGGGGTGAGGCGGGAAACGATGGTGGCCACCACGAAATTCAAGAGCATGCCAACCGTACCGATGCCCTCGGGGGAGATACCGTAGAACCAGTTTTCCGAGCTGTTGGCAGCGGGGTTGATGAACTTGAAGTAGATGATGTAGCCAGCGGTGAAGCAGAGGCCGGTGATCATCCCGGCGATGGCGCCTTCGCGGTTCATCCGCTTTGAAAAGATCCCCATGATAATGATGGGGAAGAACGAGGAGGCGGCGAGCCCGAAGGCGAAGGCGACAACCTGCGCGACGAAGCCCAGCGGATAGATCCCGAGGAGGCCGGCACCGACCACCGCGAATGCCGCCGCACAGCGCGCGGAGAGGAGTTCGCCCCTTTCGGAGATATCCGGCTTGATCAGTTTCTTCACGAGGTCGTGGGCCACCGAAGTGGAGATGACGAGCAGTAGACCCGCCGCCGTGGAAAGCGCCGCGGCGAGGCCGCCGGCCGCCACCAGACCGATGACCCAGTCGGGAAGCTGGGCGATTTCGGGATTGGCCAGCACCATGATGTCCCGGTCGACATAGAGTTCGTTCGCGCCTTCGGCGGGAGCGTTGGTGATGAGACGTTCGCCGGTGGGACCACGCGAGATCGCCCCATCCTCATCGTAGGCGAAGTCCGGCTTGCCCGCGAAGGCGTCGCCCGCGACGTATTGGATCCTCCCGTCGCCGTTCTTGTCCATCCACGCGATGAGCCCGCCGTCCTCCCAGGTCTTGAACCAGCCGGGCATCTCCGCATAGCTCGCGTTGCTCACCGTCTTGATGAGATTGGTGCGCGCAAACACCGCCACAGCCGGTGCCGTCGTGTAGAGGATCGCGATAAAAAGCAGCGCCCAAAACGCCGAGACGCGGGCGTCTTTGACCCGCTTCACGGTATAGAAGCGCACGATGACATGGGGCAATCCCGCCGTTCCTACCATCAGGGCCATGGCGATGCAGAAAACGTCGATGACCGGCTTTTTCCCAATGGTGTAGGCGGCGAAGCCGAGCTCGGTGCTGAGATTGTCGAGTTTGTCCAGCAGCTTGACACCGGGCTCTCCCACCACCTCGCCACCGAATCCGAGCTGCGGGATCGGGTTGTTGGTCAGGAGTATGGAGATGAAGATCGCCGGAACCATGAAGGCGAAGATC
>CAZKYJ010000241.1:0-7116 GCA_964556355.1 uncultured Verrucomicrobiales bacterium
TGCAAGCCCATGAAAAACGCCCCTCCAGCGAGCGGCTTCCAAGCCGCCCGAGGGATGTCGCGGAGCGGTGCGCGAAAGAGCGGCACGAAGCCGAGGGAGAGAGCCGCTGCCATGGCGAACATGAGGGGCAAAAACCGACCCGTGCCCCAGGCGGGAGACCACTTTTGAACGAGGATGTCGAAGCCCGCGTAGCTCAGCGCGGCCGCGAGCGCGTAGCCGATGGCCGGCCCGGTCGCCCCCCGATGCTCGGTCTTGCCCTGGTTGAGGAAGGCGATGGCAAGGAAGCTGAGCACCGCGCCGACCCAGAGCTGCCAGGGGACACCCACCCGAAGAACCAGGGTACTCAAACAGGCGACGAGCACCGTCTTCGCCCCCAGCGCGGGCGTCGTCACCGAGACATCGCCCTTTTCGAGGGCGACGAAAGTCAGCACCTGGCCGCTCACGAAGAGCACCGCCACCACCAGGGGCTGCCACGAATTCGCCCAGACGATCTCCGCCCCGCCCAGCGGCCAGAGCCCGAGAAAGATGACCGCGGTCAGGGCATTGGTGACCAGCGCGGTGCGCCAGATCCCGATCTCGAACCGCTGGGAGCGCTTGATGAGCAGCGCCGCCACCACGTAGAGGAGGCTGCTGGCGAATGGGTAGAGGAGATGGGTTTCCAAAGCGGCGGCGTGAGTGCTCTTCCATCCCCCCGTTCGGCGGCGGTGTCCAATCTGCTCCCGCCATTCGCCACCCCCTACCCATGATCAATCGATGCGCCAACGTTTCCGGGAGCCGTCTCGCCACCGATTTTTCACGCCGCCGCCCGCCGCCGGGAACCGGATGCTGCGGCGCGGCGTCCGCCGCCTGCCGGCGAATTCCCTTCCCGCGGGCTAGCGGTAGATCGCCTCGATCAGCGAGCCGCCCCCTCCAATCAGCGCGGCAAAAAGGAGCGCCAAGATCCCGAAGAACGCGTAGAGCAGAAGGACGGCCGGGATGGACGCAAGCATCCATTTGAGGATGATGACGACCATCCGTCCGAAAGGGATATCGACGTCGGTGATCACAGTGCGGGTAAGGCGGCTTGGGGTCGGTTCCATACGACCAATCATCCGCGAAGGTGCCGCAGCGGGTCAAGCTTGATCGGAGCCGCAGCAAATCCCGCGGGACGAGAACCCGGCGACCTGGCCTGCCGGGCGCCGGCTACCTCGGACCGCCGCGCCGGAGCAATGCCACCATCACCCCCTGGACGACGAGTTCGCGCGCGGGGATAAGATCGGGGTATTCCGGATTCTCCGCTTTCAGATACGGGCGGTTGTTGCGAATGAGAAACCGCTTGAGCGTCGTCTCCCCATCGATGAGCGCCGCAACGATATCCCGGTGCCGGGGCGGACGGTGCTCCAAGATCACGTAGTCACCGCTGATGATGTGGGCCTCCTCCATCGAATCCCCACGCACTTTCACCGCAAAGGTCTTGGCATTTCTCGGAATCCCCAGTGAGGCGATATCCACCGAAATGCACCCGTCGCGTTCCTGCTCGACCTCGGCGGTGGCCATCCCGGCGGCAATCTGACCGTAGACGGGGATATCAACGATCTCATCGCGGTCGAGGTCCTCCGGGAAAACGACGGCACGCGCCTTGCCCGGCATCCGCTGGATGACACCCTTTTTCTCCAACGCCCGCAGGTGGCTGACTGCGGCGGTCTGGCTGGCGAATCCGAAAAAATGCTGGATTTCACGGGTGGAAGGCATGACACCCTTTTCACGTTGTTCTTTCTTGAGGAACTCGAGGAGTTGTTGCTGGCGTTCTGTAAGCATGGGAACAGTGTTCTCAGGAACACTTCCAGAATTTGCGACTGGTTGCAAGGACAAAAAGCTTCATAGTTGAGAAGTTTCTGCCGTATCCCCTTCCCGGATGATTCCCGCCGCCCGCCTCCTTGCCTCGCTCCCGTTCGTTTTCGCGACCGCCACCCCGCTCGCCGCGCAGGACGATGCCCCCCTGCCGTTGGACACGCTGCCCGATGCCGTCGCCGAAGCGGGTGTGGCGGATCCGGAAGACGCGGGAACGCTCCCGCCGTTCACCAGTGCTCTCTCGGAGAAGGCAGCCCGCGCCATCGGCCGCGCCGACTGGGAAACGGCCCGTGCCGCCTATGCCGAAATGCTGGCCGACGCGCCCAATAACGCCCTCACCTTGGCGAACCTCGGCGTCGTCGAGTTCCAGATGGGTGACAACGCCAGCGCCCGCACCCACCTGGAGCGCGCCGTGCGCATCCGCCCGGGGCTCGCCCGGGCCTGGACCACACTCGGCCTTCTCTACATCGATTCCGAGGAACCGCTGCTGGCCGTCTCGGCGCTGACCCGCGCGATCCACGGGGACCCGACCAGCGCCCCCGCCCATAACTACCTCGCGGTCGCCGCGAAATCCCTCGGGTGGAACAACGCCGCGGAACTCGAGCTGCAGCGCGCCATCGACCTGAAACCGAAGTACTCCGAGGCGCACTTCAACCTCTCCCTTATTTTCTTGGAGCGCCGCCCGCCCGCCACGGAACTCGCGCGGCGCCACTACTACCTCGCGCTCGAACTCGGCGCCACGCCCGATCCCCTCGTCGAGGAACAGATCTCCGCGACCGCCGCCCCGACCGAATAGCCTTCCTCCTCGCCCCTCGATTTCATGATCCGCCTGCTCCTCGTCCTCTTTGCCATTTTACCGGCGTTTGCCCTTGCCGAATCCCGCCCCCTCCCGCCGATCTCCGCCGCCTCCGCCATCGTCGTCGATGGCGACACCGGTCAGGTTCTCGGCGAGAAAAACGCGGACGAGAAGCGACCGGTCGCCAGCACTCAGAAGCTCCTCACCACGCTCATCGTCATCGAACGCGGCGACCTCGACGGCCGGGTCATCGTCGAGAAATCCGACACCCTCGTGGAACCGACCCGCCTCAACCTCAAGGAGGGCGACTCCTACCGCCGCTACGACCTCGTCGAAGCGCTCCTCATCAAGAGCGCCAATGACCTCGCCCACTGCGTGGCGCGCGACTATGCGGGATCGGAGGAGGCCTTCGCCGAGGTCATGACCCAGCGCGCGAAACTCCTCGGCATGGAGAACTCGGTCTTCAAGACGGCCAGCGGGCTCCCCGCCTCCGACCAGTATTCCACCGCGCGGGACATGGCCAAGCTCAGCCGCGCCGCCCACGCGAACCCGATCATCCGCGAGATCACCGGCTGCAAGTCCCTCGAGTTCCATTTCGCCGACGGCAGCACGCGGACGCTCCCCAACACGAACAAGCTCCTGAAGACCTTCCCCCACTGCAACGGGATGAAGACCGGCTACACCCACGCCGCCCGGCGCTGCCTCGTCTCGAGCGCCACCAAGAACGGGCGCACCGTCATCTCCGTCGTCCTCGGCTGCCCACCGTCCAATATCTGGTCCGACTCCACCGCCCTGCTCAATTTCGGCCTCGACAAGGTGACCGGCCCCGCCCCGAATTCGTGAGCCGCGATCCCGCCCGAGAGCTCGCCGCCCTGCGCGACGCCCACCTCCTCCGGCTCCTGCGCCCGCTCGGCTCCAGGCAGAGTCCGACAGTGCTCCGCGACGGGCGCCCCCTGGTCAACTTCGCCTCCAACGACTACCTCGGGCTGGCGGGCCATCCCGCCCTCGCCGCGGCCGCCTCTGCCGCCCTCGACGAATTCGGCACCGGCGCCGGCGCCTCCCGCCTCGTCACCGGCACCCTCCCGCCCCACGTCGCCCTCGAGTCGGCACTCGCCGAACTCAAGGGGACGGAAGCCGCCCTCACGTTCTCCACCGGCTACTCCGCCGCGGTCGGCACCCTCACCGCTCTCGCGGGCAAAGGGGACACCGTCATCCTCGACAAACTCAGCCACGCCAGCCTCGTGGACGGCGCCCGGCTCAGCGGCGCCACCGTCCGCGTCTTCCCCCACAACCACCTGGCCAAGCTCGAGCGGCTCCTCGCCGGTGCACCCACCTCCGGAAGGACGATCGTCGTCACGGAATCGGTTTTCAGCATGGACGGTGACCGGGCACCACTCGGCGAGATCGCCACCCTCGCCCACCGCCACGACGCGCTCCTTCTCGCCGACGAGGCGCACGCCCTCGGCGTCCTCGCCCCGGAGCCGGACATCCCCATCGACCTCCGGATGGGCACCTTCAGCAAGGCCGCAGGATCCGCGGGGGGCTACCTCTGCGCCCCGCGCGATTTAGTTGACCTGTTAGTGAACCGTGCCCGCGCCTTCATCTACTCGACCGCCCCTCCCCCCGCCGTCGCGGCCGCCTCGCTCGCGGGGCTGGCCCTGATCTATTCCGATGAGGGAACGGCACTCCGGAACAAGCTCTGGGACAACATCCGGCGCCTCGCCCCATCGGCGAGCTCGGCCATCATCCCCCACCTCGTCGGCGACGAGTCGGAGGCCCTGGCCGCGTCGGAGCATCTCGAATCAGCCGGCTTCCTCGCCCCCGCGATCCGCTACCCGACGGTGGCGCGAGGGACCGCGCGAATCCGCATCGCGGTGACCGCGGCCCATTCGGCGGAACAGATCGATGCGCTGGCCGCCGCCCTCGAGCTTGAGCGCCGGCTCTAGGAATCGTTTTACGGCCGGGAACATCTCCCCCGCGGCAGGCGGGGCGGGAGCAGGAAGTCCGGCGGGCTCACCACCGGTCGCGGCAGCGCGGATCCCGACCCCGGACGGTTCGGGTTGCGACTGCCATCGCCGTTCGGCGCAATTCTCTCGGGCAACGGCCAACGCCATCAGCGTCCGTTTTTCTCCACGACCCAGTACCTCCCCGTGATCTCGAATTCTCCCAGCACGTCCTCCTCCTGCGCCCCGTTGCCGATGTTGTGAATCACCAACGGCACTCCCACTTTCGTTTTCTTGTCACTCACCACCATGATATGGGGCAGGTGCGGCGGCACCGTACAGGTCACTAGCTCACCCGGCCGATACTCTGCCAGATCCTCCGGGATGGCGAGCTCCCAGCCCTGGCGCTCGAAGTAACGCCGGAGGTTCGGGACGCGGCGGTGGTCGATGTTCCGATCCGTCCCTGTCAGCCCCCAGATTTTCGGCTACTTCGAGAAGTTCGCCTTCATGTCCTCGTGTACGCTCTTCTGTAGATCGATCCCCAATCCTGCCCGTAGGGTTCGGATGGCCACGTCGGTACAGACGCCCCGGTCCTCCGGCACGTCGCCGTCCGGATACTCCATCGTCTGGTAGCTCGGGTCGTAGATCACGGTCACACCGACCTGCGCCCGCGCGGCGGCGACAATCTTGGCCGCACTCTCTTCGCCACGCGCCAGCGTGCCCCCGCCGATCGAGAGCGCCACCATCCATGCGACCGCCCTCATCCTTCGGCGGGGAAATCGGTGTCCGCATCACCGAGGTCGATCTCCTTGATCCAGATGTTCCGGTATCTCACATCGTGCCCCTCCGCCTGGAGCTTGAGCCCCTGCGGCGTGTCCGTAACGCCCCGCCCATCGTCGTTGCCGCCGTCGACCCCCGAGTTCGGACCGCCCCAGACCTTGTTGATGACCTGGTTGGTGTGCACCTTCTCGCCATTGAAGTACATGGTGACCTGCGCCTTGGCGGTCTTGTTGCCGTCCGCATCGAAGCGTGCGGCGCGGAAGACGATGTCGTAGGCGTTCCATTTTCCCACGCCGTTGTAGGCATGATAGGGTGACTCGGTCTCGTTGATGACGGCGCCCATCCCGTGCTTCGTCTTGTCGCCATCGAGAACCTGGATCTCGTAGCGGTTCTGCAAGTAGACACCGCTGTTGCCGCCGGGCTTCATGATGAGGAACTCGACGTGTAGCCGGAAATCCCGGTAGGGCTTTTTGGTGACGATATCCGCCGCGCCGTATTTTCCGCCTGCCGCCGCCGGGTCGTCGGTCATGATGGCCTTCCCGCCGTCGACCGGATCATCGACCACTTTCCATTTGATCGGTAGCTCGGAACTGAAGCGCGGCCCTTCCCAGTAAGTCCACTTCTCGTCGAGCATGGCACGCGAGCCGTCGAGGATGACCTCGGCACCCTCGATCGGTTTGGCCCCGACACCGACATCGGCGGAGGCGGTGAAAGCGGACAAGGCGGAGACGACGAGAGCAAGGCTAGGGATTTTCATAGTTTCGTAGCCCTGATCCTACCGGGCACCTGCGCCCCGTGCAACGTATTGCGAACGCGGTGCCCGCCTACCAATGCGGCCGCCGCACCCGCAGGCCGGGAACGTGGTCGAAGTGGCGGTCGTTGGTCAGGACGGCCGCCCCGATCCGGAGTGCCGAGGCCGCGATGACGAGATCCGGGCCGGGGAGCGTCTTGCCCTCGCGGTCGAGCTTCCACCCGATCCGGGTCGCCTCCTCCCAGATCCGGGCATCCGCCATTACGTTCTGCAGGAGGGCGAAGAAGTTGACCAGGCGGTTGTAAACCCGTTCGTCCCGGACGCCGCGCAGCACCTCCAGCTGCACCATCCCGCAGGTGGCGAGGTCGGTCGATGAAACGTTCCGGGTCAGTTCCACCGCGGGGTCTCGCCCACTGCGGAGAAGGTCGATGAACACGTTGGAGTCAATCAGCGTCGGAAGGTCGGCCATACTAGGGAGGGGATTCGGCGAGGCGCAGGGCGCTCAGGTCGTAGGCCGGGTCCACGGAATCTTTCAACTCCTCCGGGCTAAATCCGAGACCGTTTTCGGCGAACTCTTTGAGGCGGGCGCGGCGTACCATCTCCCACAAGGCCGCATTCACCGCCTCGGTCTTCGAGTCAAACCCGTATTTCTCGATGGCCTCCGCGAGGATCGCCTCGTCGATATGCATGGTCATCTTCATTGCCATACACGGTATGGCAATCCTCGGCAGCGTCAATCGATTCTCCTCGCCGCCCGCAAGGGTTCCCGCAGGCGCGCCCAAGCGCCGACAAAGCCGAGTACCCAGCCCGCGACGAATCCGAAAAGGTGCGCCAGCACGTCGGTCGTTCCGTCTTCGATCCCGCCGCCCGCCCCGAACCATCCGAGCAGCGCGAGGCCCCCGCCGATCGGCGCCATGATCGAGGCCCACAGCGCCCGCGAAGGCGCGCGGATGGCCAGGTAGACGCCATAGCCGACGAGGATCCCCAGCGCCCCGAAGACGGCCGTCGAAGCGCCG
>CAZKYJ010000242.1:0-3002 GCA_964556355.1 uncultured Verrucomicrobiales bacterium
GATCGACGGCATTCGTCGGAGTAGGAATCTCCACCGGCACCGGAGTCGTCGTGCTCTCGAACAACCGGGCTCATTTTCCAGCAGGCATTACCGACCTCGGCTTCCACTGCCTCGATTCGGGCAGGGCGCTCGACGTGGTTCCCCCCACCACGCCGGTCTCCGATGCGCGGCTGCGGGAGGTCGCCGGCGACTACGGCGTCGTCAGTATCGAAGTGCGCAACGGCCGGCCGGTGATGAACATCCCCGGCCAGCTCGCCTACGGTGCCTACAGCAACAACGCGGACGGGCTGGCGGTGGCCGACACCGGACTGTCGATCAATATGAGCTTTCTCACCGATCCGCCCGGCGGAGACGTCGTTTCCATGACGTTTCGGCAGAACCTGGGAGCTCTGCTGACTTTCGCGCGCGTCCGCCGCGGGCCACAGCTCTCGGTAGCCCGAAATGGGGAGGCGGGACCGGTCGTGCTGCGCGTGACGGGCGAGGCGGATCGCTACTATCAGCTAGAAGATTCGGCCGACCTGCACGACTGGCAACCGCTCGGTGAGATCCACATCTGGGACGAGCCGCGCGAGGATCCGACCGCATCCCGCGAAATGTACTATCGTGCGCTGGAGCCTTAGAAGCTGTCTCATAAGTCATGTTAGTGCCGCAGGGTTTCCCCTGCATCGGCAGGCGAGGCGGGGGAAACCACCTGAAGGGAAGACTCCCCATGCCGAGGCGACAGCCAATACTCTAAACCTAGAAATCTCAGAATTGGTGCTGACAGGACTTATTAGACAGCTTCTTAGTTTCGTTGCGGCGGGGGGGTGCCCTTCTCCATGATTGGCGGCACGAGGCTTCCGCCGCCCGCTTCATCGCCTCGAGAATCCCACGGGGAGCGCGGTCATCGGTCCAGCTTCGTGACCGTCACACTCTGGATGTAATATTTGTTGAAGGTATCGCCGTCGGAGTTGAGCGAGAAGTTGAAGCCCCAATAGTTCACGAACTGGGCGTCATCGAGCCGCCATGTCACGGTGTGCCACTGCTTGTTGTCCGGCACGGTGTACCACCCCAGGCCGCCCTTGATGCCCGTGGTGGATTCGTAGTTGAGGTTGAATCCCGCATTGTCGTTCGCCTCGTTGCGTCGGACGATCGCGGTGATCTCGATCGGCGTGGGCGTCGGCGTGTACGAGAGGAAGCCGGGATCGACGACGAAGACGTTTCCCCCTGGGACGCTACCGGCGCGTGCCGACCCGCCGTAGGCCACCACGGCGCTGGCCACCGAGCTGCCCGACATCGTGTGCAGGCCCCGCTCCACGTTGCGTTCTCCGAAGGTGATCGAAACCGATTTTGCCCCGGTGAAATCGCCGCCCCAAGGAAGCGGTTGGCCGTCGTTCTCCTTGGCCTGCGCGACGAGGGGGGCGGGGGCGTCCAAGACGAAAATTGGTGCTTTGGTCAGCTCGTAGCGGTCGGCTTTGGAGGATTCGCCGGTGAGCGGATTCACGATGGTCACGGGTTCGCCAAACTTCACGTGATCCGCGGCACCGCGCGCCCAGGTGGCGAGAACCGTGCCCCCGGCCCCCTCGAAGACGAACCCGTAGTTCCAGTCGTCGACCAGCACCCAGCCGAGATAGGTCGGATGCTGTCCGAAGTGTTTGATCAGCTGCCCCATCGCCGTGTAGGCGGGACGGGGCGTGCCGTCCCGCTGAAGCAGCCCCATCGGGCCGCTGTCGCCGTCCATGCCCTCAAACCACTGGATGCAGGTGACTCCCTGCGCGATTCCCATCACGTAGGCCTTCACCAGCGCGTGCGCCTGGACGTCGAGACCTTTCTTGGCATCGCAGCCGAGCTCGGTGAAAATGATGGGGACGTCGACCTTTGCCGGATCCTGCGCCGCGAGCATCTTGCGCACGACCCGGACGATGTTCATGTAGATGGCTTCGGTGCCCGCATGGTCGGCGATGCCGTTGAGAACCTCGTAGGGATGGAGGGTGATGTAATCGTAGTGTCCCTTAGCTCCCGCCTTGATGACCTGCTCGAGATAGTTGACGTGGAGCGATTTGGCGGCCAGGCCGATGAGGCAGTCGGGATCGGCCGCTTTCGCAGCGTTGTAGCTGGCGACGACGATCTTCGCGTAGTCCTCGGGCGTCTGGTCCTTGCCGGTGAAATTTGGGGGTTCGTTCCACACCTCCCAGTATTTTACGGTGCCTTTGCAGTGCCCCACCAGGGTGGTGACATAGTTCGACCAGCCCTCGAGATTGTTCACCGGAAGCGTTCCGGGAGCGTCCTTCGAATTCCAGCGCGGGGTGCCGAGGAACAGGCCGCCGAACGTGATCTGATGCTCCGCGAGGTACGCCATCTGCCTGTCGACCAATTCCCAGTTCCATTTCCCCGGTTCGGGCTCCACGGCGCCCCAGTTGCTGCGGAACGTCCGCATCTCCCGGATGCCGATCTCCTCCATCTGTGGGATCCACCGCTCCAGCTCCTGCGACGTCTGATTGCAGGCGCCGATCCCGAAAGGGCTCATCGCGTCGACAGCGAAGGCAACAGCGGGGAGGGCGAGAACGGTGAGGGCGGCGGTATTCGCGAACCGGTGGGTGGCGGACCGGAGGAGGCGTGGCGGTCGGGAGGGATTCATGGTTGGACTAGTCTGCGGTCTATCGGTCGCGCCGGGGTCGCGGCGCACGCTGCCGCTACCATACGGGCGATCTAACCCGAGCTTTCCGCTTCCCGAGGCGATGGCGCGGGCCGGATCGCCTCCCTCCTCCGGCGGGGACTGCCCAGCCTGTCATCCGCGCCAGTCCAGTCCCTCGTGCAAGGGCGAGAGCACCTCGTGTCCGCCATCCGTCACAAGCACCATATCCTCGACTCGTACGCCCCCGACCGTCGCGGAATAGAGACCTGGTTCGACGGTGAAAACCTCGCTTCGGAGGATCTCTCCGCCCCCGTCGTCCAGCAGGATGGGCTCGTGGACCTCCAGACCGATTCCGTGCCCCGTACCGTGGCGCATGGTGGCGGCGGGA
>CAZKYJ010000242.1:3012-7101 GCA_964556355.1 uncultured Verrucomicrobiales bacterium
CCCGCTGCATCGAGTAACCGTGCTCTTCGATCACGGCGGCGGTGGCGCGATGGACGTTCTCCCCGGTCTTCCCCGGCACGAGAGCGGCACACCCGGCGGCCTTCGCCGCGCACACGGCGCGATGCATCCGGCGCACCTCGTCGGACGGCTCGCCGCAGACGACCGTGCGGGTCATGTCGCCATGGTAGCGCGTTGCGTTGTCCATCGGGAAAATGTCCACGATGACCGGTAGATCGGTTTTCAGCGCACCCGTTCCGAAGTGGTGGCAGTCGGCCACGTGGGGGGGCGTCACCACGATGGAATCGTGCGAGTTCGAGAAGTTTCGCTCGAGCAAGAATTCCGTGATCAACGATCTCACCCGTTCGGAGCTCAGGATGGCGCCTTCGTGGAGAAGGGTTCCGTCACGGTCGGGGCGGGCATTGGCGATCACGCGGCAGGCGTAGGTGACGGCTTCACCGGTGATCTTCTGCGCCCGGCGCAGGTGTTCGATTTCCGCGGGGGTCTTGATGCGGCGCTCGGTTACCCCAAACTCTTCCGAATACTCGATGCCGATACCCGCCTGCAAGATGTGGTGGGCAAAGAGATAAGGGAGCGTGCGATCGACGGTCACCGACCTTTCGCCGGCGCGTCGGAGGCACTCCGCCGCGGCCTGGGCGAGAGCGGTGTCACGGTCTCCAGACAGCCCGGTCACCGGCTCGAAATCTGCGGCGCAGGCGATGAGATCGGCCGCGACCACTTTTCGCGCTCGGTCCATTTCGATGTCGCGGACGAGATAGACCGAGTTCCCGTCGGCAAAATCGATTACCACCGACGAATCTGGCGGAAGAAACCGGATCCGATGATATAGCGTGGCATTCCTCGAGGCGATGCCGGCGATCAGGCTGGTGGGTTGCGGATTCATCGGTCGAGCGAGGGATCGGGTGCCTAGCGCCGCATTTCCTCGTCATGCAGCGCCGGCAGCCGTGCGACGATCTCGGGGTTGGCCTCCGTGTGGTTGGTGGACTCGCCGGGATCGTCCGCCAGGTTGGAAAGGAAAAGGGCGCCGGGCGCGGCGTACCTGTCTTTCTCCATCGACGTATCGCGGGCGTTGCCGATGAGTTTCCACCCGTCCTCGCGTACGGCCCACTGTTTTCCCATTTGCCAATGGAGCCGGCGGCCCAGGGCGGTATCCGGAGGATCGCCTCGGAGCGCGACGGAAAGATCGACCCCGTCGAGATCGCGACCGGACACATCGACACCGGCGAGACTGGCAAGGGTCGGGAACCAGTCGCATCCGTGGCCGACGATGTCCGATACGGCGCCTTCCGGAAGCTGGCCGGGCCACGAGATGACGGCGGGAACGCGAATCCCGCCCTCGAAGAGGCTAAACTTCGCCCCGCGGTAGGGCCCCGCGCTACCGCCACCTCCGTGGGCGCGCTCCTCGGTGGAGTGACCGTGATCGGACTGGTAAACAATGATGGTTTCCTCCCGCAGGCCGTTCTCATCGAGGATCGCCAACAGATCGCCGACCCGCTGATCGAGGGTGGACACGAACGCATTGTAGAGGTTGCGGGGGTAGGGGATGCCCGCTCCGGCGTAGTGGGCGAGCCATCCGGGATCCCCCTGGTAGGGATAGTGCGGGAGGTTGAGGGCAAAGTAGATGAAGAATGGCGCGTCCTGGCGGTCGGCGATGAACCGGCGCGCCTCCTCGACCATGAGGTCCGGAAAGAACTCTCCCGGCAGGTGGACCTCTTCGCCGTTGCGGTGCAGGTCGTGCCGGTTCGGCCCGTTCCAGTAGAAAAAGTGCGAGTAGTTGTCAATGCACCCTCCCATGTGGCCGAACGAATGGTCGAAGCCTTGGGCGTTCGGCATCTCGTCGTGCGTGTAGCCGAGATGCCATTTGCCGATGTGGGCGGTGGCGTAGCCGGATGACTTAAATAGCTCGGCCATCGTTTCTTCCGACGGGGGTAGGCCGTGCCCCCCCCGGCTCGACGAAGCATTCCCCTCCAGCCCGGCGCGGGCGGGGTAGCGACCGGTGAGAAGCCCCGCACGGGACGGGGAACAGACGGCGGACGCCGCGTAGAACTGGGTGAACCGCGTCCCTCGCGCGGCCAGCGCATCGAGGGCGGGCGTCTGGATGTCACCGGTCCCGTAGCAGCCCGCATCGACGCTGCCCTGATCGTCGGTGAAGATGACGATGATATTTGGCTGGCGGGCATTCGCGATGGCGGGGGCGGACACCGAGACGCAGAGCGCGACGACGACGGAGGCGGTTCTTCGGAGCATGGGTCGGATGGGATGGGCGGTGGAGCGACCGCGGGGTGGGGTTCAGCGATTGACCTCGAAGAAGAGGATCGAAGCGGTGGTGCCGGTGCTGCGCTCGTTTTTCTCCGGTGCGATGCGGAGTTTGAGCCGATGGCGGCCGGGAATTAAATCAGCCGAGAAGATAACGCTCCGCGGGTAGTTCAACCCGCCACTGAACCGGTGGTAGAGGTCGTGTTTCACGAATGGTGCCCCGTCGACGCTGGTTTCGACGACCCCCGCATCGGGGCCGGCGAGCACGAATGCGCCAACGCCTCGCCCCTCGAACTCAAACTCGAGCGAGTCGCCCGCGCGGTCACCGCGGAGGACGTCGAAGCCGGTGTAGGTGGAGCGGATGTTGCCAGCGGGTAACAGCTTGGGGCCGGCCCTGCCGATGCGCCAGCCGCCGGACTGCCCCGCCTTCCCGGGGGGCACTAACATCCCGCCGTCGTAGCTGGCCGGGTCGATAGGATCCGGCAAGGCATCGCGAGCCGGCCCACCTCTGGGCGCTTCCGCAAGCCCTTGTCGGATCGCTGCGATGATCATGTTAGAGGCCAACTCGTAGCCGAACTTCTTGGGGTGCGTTCCCCCGTAGTCGTCCCACGAGTAACGCGCTTCGCCGATGCCCTCCGCGACTTCGGCGGCCACGCTGACCGAAGTCACGGAGTAGTGTTCTGCGACCTGCTCGTGCGCCGCGATGGACACCGGAGTGCCACCACCGCGCAGCGTCGCTAGTATCTCCGGATTGACGAAGTGAACCATGAGGACCTCGCAGTGCGGATGGTCGCGGCGGACGTGCCGGACCACGCCTTCCATGCCGCGGACGCACTCCCGTGCCGGATGGGCGGCATCCTGGTCGTCGTTGACCGCAAACTCGACGATGAGGAGATCGACCGGGGTGCCCCCGAATACCTGCGAATCGAGACGGAAGGCACCGCTGGTCGAACAGGTGGAGGCCCATCCTGCATTCGTGAACTCGAAATCGCACCCCGGGAATTCGGATTCGAGCCAGGCGGGCACCATCGCCGCGTGTCCGCCTTTATTCTCGGTGATGGATCCTCCGAGGAATGCCACGTGACAGCGCCCGCCGGATTCCAATTGCTGCTTGAGATGCGCGAGATCACCCCGGAGGTGGACGTGCTTCTCGCCCGCGCCCACTGTTGGCCGGGGATCACTTTCCCCGTTGGAGCGATTCGCAACCGCAGCTAGCGCGAGGGGGAACAAGAGGACGGCGAATAGGGTAGCAAATGAAGGGGGCTTCATGGTGTCGGAAAAATGCCCTGTCGTACAGGGGAGCGAGCGGCCGATCGGAGGCTAGGGGAAGCGAGTGCTCTTGCCAAACGTAAATGTGGGGGGAAGGGTGTTCCGGACAGCCCGAATCTGGCCGCGCGCATCGAACGCATTCTCTGCTCTCGTTTGATCCCGCGGGTATCGGCAGTTTCCTTTCGGGCAGGCTTGGCAATGGGTACGGCGACCGGTATACATCCTCTCCGAGGGGGCGTTCGCTTTCCGGCGCACGACGATTCCAGCCACCGCGAGGAGGGCCAGGGGGAAGGCTACCGGTATCGTCGATGGTGCGATGTGCCGACCGGCGAGCAACGCCGAAGCCGAACGCGTCCATGCTTCAGGCCGGTTGGAGGCAGCGGCGAGCGACGGCACCGTCCGGAAATAATGCTGGACACGACAGGCGGACCTTGTCTACTCTCGCGTTGTACCATACCAATGCTAAAGTAGGGAAAAATTCCGAATCGTCTCAATGCTGCTAATGAAGGCCCCAATCCTTTTCTGCCGGATGCTATTGTTGCTCGG
>CAZKYJ010000243.1:0-4403 GCA_964556355.1 uncultured Verrucomicrobiales bacterium
GTCGGCACTGACATCGACCGAGAGGCCGCTAGCATTCCAAAATCGGGTGTTCCGGGTCACGACGCTCGCGTACTTTTCATCGACGAAAGCGCCGAACTCGATGCTCCCGCTGTCGGGGTCGAACTCCCGGCTCTCGATACGCCCGACGGCGATGCCGCGGTAGCTGATCGGCGCACCCGGCCCCAGCGAACCGGCCCGCTCCGCAAGGAGCGAAAGCCGGAGGCCCGGGACGTTGAGCGGGGTGACGGGTGGGTTTTCCAGCCCCTCAAAGCTGCGCGAACGCTTTTCGGAAGTGCCGGGATCGAGTTCGATAAACGCCCCGGATACGAGGGTTCCCAAGCCCGACACCGTGCCGCCGCCGAACCGGGCACGGACGACCCAGAACCGGCTGTCTTCGACGACGAGGTCGGCGGCGCTGGCGTCGAACTGAACCTTCACGATGACGCCGGTGCGGTCCTCGGTGAGGCGGACGGAATCGACCATCCCCACGGTGATGCTGCGGCACTGCACGCTGGTTTTCCCCGCCACCACCCCTTCCGCGGTCTCGAAGAGGATGGTCGCGCTCGGCCCGGTCGCGGAATAGTGCTGGTAGACGAGCCAGAGGCCGAGGATGGCCGCGAGAATCGGGACGATCCAAACCGACGAAAACCGGCGCCTGGGGCGCTCGATGACGGGTGCGCCCTCCGCGGGATCGGGAGATTCGGTGGAGTCGCTCATAGGTGCCGCGCTGGGTTACGCTCCTCGGCCCGGTCCCAGATCAATCGGGGATCGAAGGCCATGGCGGCGAGCATCGTCAGGACGACGACGCCCGCAAACGCCACCGCCGCCGGCCCGGGGTTGATCGTCATGAGCGAGCCGAGCCGCACGGCCGCCACGAGGATGGCGACGACGAAGACGTCGACCATCGACCAGCGACCGACGATCTCGGTGAGCCGGTAGATCCTCGTGGCACGCAGGGGCCCCGGGCGCAGCCCCATGGCCTGCAGGCAGAGCCAGGACAGCGCCAGCAGCTTCAAGAGGGGGATGGCGACGCTCGCGATGAAAATGATGAGCGCCAAGAAGTAGGACCCGTGGTGCCAGAAAGTGATCACCCCGCCCAAGATCGTACTGTTCTGCTGGCCGCCGAAGCCATCGACCAGCATGATCGGGTAGACGTTCGCCGGGATGTAGAGGACGGCGGAGGCAACGGTGAGCGCCGCGGTGCGCTGGACGCTGTCGGGCTTGCGCAGGTGGAGCGGGGCGTGGCAACGGTGGCAGTCATGACCGTCGGCGAGCGACTGCAGGTGCCCGCAGTCGTGGCAGCTGGCCAGACCGTGCCCGGCGGCGGTGCCGGTCCTCCGCCCGCCCGCCCGCACCCGGTCACGGTCGTCGATGAGCTCCCAGAGCCGGAGGCGGTCGACCGCGGCCGCCCCCGCGATGAGGCACACCATCAGGGCGGCGAACGCCCAGAAGGCGACGCCCAGCTGGATGGTGGCCATGCCGGCAAGTTTGATGAGGCTGATGAGCGTGCCTAACAGAAACACCTCGACCATGCTCCAGTGGCCCGACCCGTAGACCCAGCGGCAGGCGAGCTTGCTCCCGGCGAGAACCCTCCCCCGGAGCAGCGGCAGGTAGAGGTAGAGCAGTCCGGCCACGATGAGCCCGGGAGCGCCGATGATGAAGATGGCGACCGCCGCGCCCAGCCAAGGGCTCCCCGTCTCGTAGAGCGCTCCCACGCTGCCCACGAGATCGACCGAGTTCCGGCGGCCGGCGACCTCGACGACGACGAAGGGAAACAGGTTGGCGATGGCGAAAAGCACGGCTGCGCCGATGGCGAATCCCGCCCCGCGCTGCAGGCCGCGCACCCGGTGTTCGGTTAGCTTGGCGCCGCACCGGGAGCAGAGCGCACGCTCCCCCTCCGCGAGCGCGGGCACCGTGTGGAGCGCGTCGCATTGGTGGCAGGCGTGGAGATGGCCGCGGGAGCTGTCAGGCATTCCGCCAACAAGCGAGAGGATGGTTCGCCCTTCAACCGCTCTTATCGCTTGCGGCCCGATCCGAGACGCGCCACACTCGCGGCCCCGTGACCAAACCACCGATCACCATCTACACCGACGGCTCCTCGCGCGGCAACCCGGGACCCGGCGGCTACGGCGTCATCCTCGTCTCCGCCAAGCACCGGAAAGAGCTCTCCGGGGGCTACGAGCGCACCACCAACAACCGGATGGAGCTCATGGCCGCCATCGTCGGCCTGGAGGCACCGAACCGTCCCTGCACCGTCACCCTCCACTCGGACTCGCGCTACCTGATCGACGCCATGACCAAAGGCTGGGTCGAGTCCTGGAAGCGGCGCGGCTGGCGGAAGGCGGACAAAAAACCGGTCAAAAACACCGACCTCTGGAAGCGTCTCGAAGCCGCCGCCGAGCGCCATGACGTCACGTGGAAATGGGTGCGAGGCCACGCGGGCCACGAGCAGAACGAGCGATGCGACGAGCTCGCGGTGGACGCCGCCACGGGACCCGGGCGGATCGTCGACACCGGATACGCCGAGTGAGCGCCCGCCGCCGTTCCGCCGGACCACCCGCGGAACCCGGTCACAGGTTTTCGTGGAAATCGCGCCCGTGGGTGGTGGCGGCGACATAGCCTTTGCGGATCACGAAATCGCCGAACTTCTCGCCGCTCTCCCGCGTTTTGGCATAGTCGTGGATGACCGGCGCGAGGAGCCCTTTGATTTCCTCCGCTTTGGCGCTGTCTTTGTACAGCTTGTTCAATCGGTCTCCCACGAAGCCACCGCCGAGATAGACGTTGTATTTCCCCGGCCCCCGACCGACGAAAGCGATCTCCGCGATGTAGGGGCGAGCGCACCCGTTCGGGCAGCCGGTCATCCGGATGGTGATGGCATCTTCTTCCAGCCCCGCCTCCTCCATCACCTCGTCTAGCTCGGTGATGAGGTCGGGGAGGTAGCGCTCGCTTTCGGCCAGGGACAGCCCGCAGGTGGGCAGCGCCACGCAGGCCATGCTGTTGAGGCGGAGTCCGGATTTTTCGTAGGTGCCCTCCATCCCATGCTTCTTGAGGAGTTTCTCGATCGCCGGGCGTTTCGCTTTGGTGATTCCGGAGATGATGAGATTCTGGTTGGCGGTGATGCGGAAGTCCCCCTTGTGGATCTTGGCGATCTCGCGGAGCCCGGTGAGCATCGGCAAGTCTTCGGTATCTTTGACCCGACCGTTCTGCACGAAAAGGGTCAGGTGGAACTTGCCCTTGTGGTCCTCGATCCAGCCGTAGCGGTCGCCGTTGTGATCGAACGTGAACGGGAGCGCCTCGCCGAGTTCGTAGCCGAGGCGCCTCTCCACCTCGTCGCGGAACCAGTCGAGCCCCCGGTCGTCGATCGTGTATTTCAGCCGGGCGTGCGCGCGATCCTCGCGGTCGCCGTAGTCCCGCTGGACGGTGACGACCTTCTCCGCGACGTCGAGCACCTGATCCGGAGAACAGAAGCCGAGGACCTGCGCCAGGACGGGATAGGTCTTTTTGTTCCCGTGGGTCATCCCCATCCCGCCGCCGACCGTGATATTGTAGCCGACGATCTTGCCATCCCGGAGAATCGCGATGTACCCCAGGTCGTGCGCGTAGATGTCCACGTCGTTGCTCGGCGGCACCGCGACGACGATTTTGAATTTCCGTGGGAGATAGTGCGCCCCGTAGATCGGCTCGAACTCCTCGGGGTCTTCCGTGACCTTGGTCTTCTCCCCTCTCTCGTCGGTGAGCCAGATATCGTGGTAGGCTCTCGTCCGGGGCATCAGGTGGCGGCTGAGATTCTCCGCCAACCCGAGCGCCTCGGCGTGCACCTCGCTCTGGTAGGGGTTGGGATTGCACATGACGTTGCGGTTGACGTCCCCGCACGCTGCGATGGTGTCGAGGAGCGCCGCATTGATCTCCTGCACCGTCTTCTTCAAGTTGGTCTTGATGACGCCGTGGAACTGGAACACCTGGCGCGTCGTCAGTTTGAGGGTGCTATTGGCGTAGGTCGTGGCGATCGCGTCCATGTCGAGCCACTGCTGCGGCGTGCAGACCCCGCCGGGGACACGGACGCGGATCATGAAGGAATAGGCCGGCTCGAGCTTGTGCTTGCGGCGATCCTTACGCAGATCGCGGTCGTCCTGCTGGTAGATGCCGTGGAACTTGGTGAGCTGCGTGTCGTCGGCAGCAAGCGCTCCCGTCGACGTGTCGGCCAGGCCTTCGAGGATCGTCCCCCGAAGGTAGCGACTCGCGTCCTTGATGCTCTCGTTCTTGTGCTGGGTCGCAAGATCGCGGCTTTCAACAGGCTCGGGCTGGATATTCTTGACCATCTCTATAGGGAATACTGGGAATTGGGCGGTGAAGGTAGTTCAGAATGGGATGATAGCAAAATATCGCCCGGCTCCATCCGGGAA
>CAZKYJ010000243.1:4413-7092 GCA_964556355.1 uncultured Verrucomicrobiales bacterium
CTCCAGAACCCTTACATCCCTTACAACTTACCCAACCCAAGTCATCCCATGTTAAGAATCCGATTTGCGCCCATTGTAGCCCTGGTGAGCGCGGGGCTCGTGGCGAGCACGTTCGCCACCGACTTCACCGTCACCACCACCGACGACGAGGCTTTTGATGGCGGAACCATCACGACCGAGACCGGCGACGGCACCGGTCTTTCGCTTCGCGAGGCGATTGGCCTGGCCAACGCCAACGCCGGCGCGGCTGCCGGGGGCGAGGACGACGGCGACACCATCACATTCGCCACCGGCACCCTCGGGCTCGGCAGCGACACCCTCACCCTCACCCTCGGGGAACTCACCATCTCGGACGACATCTCGATCGATGGCAACAACCCCACCGGCGCCATCACCGGGGGCACCCTCACGATTGACGCGGACGGCGCCTCCCGCATTTTTTCGATCGATACGGATGGTGCCCCCGGCGGGATCGCCGTCCAGTTGACGAACCTCGTCCTGACCAACGGATCGGTCACCGGTTCCGGCGGCGGAGGCATCCTGCTTGACGCGGACGAGATGGTTCAGTTGTCCGCCGTAACCATTAGCGGCTGTGACGCGGACGACGGCGGCGGCATCTTCGCCGACGGCGGCATGCTATTCATCATCGACTCGACGCTCACCGGCAACCGCGCCATCGCCGGTCCGAGCCCCACCGCGGACAACGGCAGCGGGGGGGCGATTTTCCTCGGGCCTGGAGCCGGGCTCGATGTCGCCACGAGCGAGATCTCGAACAACGTCGCCAATCGCGCCGGGGGTGGCATCGAGGACCAGTCGGGGGAGGAAACCGAGATCCACCTCATCGGCGTCACCCTGTTCGGCAACAACGCGGGCGTCGGCCCCGATGCGAGCGCGGCGCCCGGTAACGGGGGCGCCCTGCACATCACCGGCCCCGGCAATATCGATATCGAGGGGGGAAGCGTGACCGGCAATGTCGCCGCCCAGGAGGGCGGCGGTCTCTGGAACGGCTCGGGGATCATGAACATCGAAGACACGTTGATCGACGGCAATACCGCGAGCGGCGCGGCCAGCAGCAACGGCGGTGGCGGCATCTTCAACCTCGCGGGCACGCTCGATATCGAGGACGCGACCATCTCCAACAACGTGGCCGACGGCACGGCGGGCAGCGGCGGCGGCATCCTCAGCCTCGCCGGCGTCGTCGAAGTCTCCGGCACCTCCATCGACACCAACACCGCAAACCGCGCGGGCGGAGGCATCGAAATCGTGGTCGGCGAGACCCGCCTGGTCGGCAACGATTTCACCGACAACGTGGCGGGTCCCGACGGTGCCGCCGCCCCCGGGAACGGGGGTGCGTTTCACATCACCGGCGACATGGGAGTCACGCCATCCCCCGTGGTGATCAGCGGCGGCACGGTCTCCGGCAACACCGCCGCAAGGGAGGGTGGCGGCCTCTGGAACCAGGCCGGTGTCACCATGACCGTGCAGAACGGCACGATGATCGCCGGCAACGTCGGAGCGGGCCCGGCGGCCGACGACGGAGGGGGGGGCATCTTCAACAACGGTGGCACCATCGTCATCGACGGCAGCACGATGCCCGTCGTCATCACGGGGAACTCCGCCACCGGCGCCTCCGGCAGCGGTGGCGGCATCCTCAACGTCGCGGGCGGCACGGTCGCGATCAACGATGCCATCATCACCGCCAACCGCGCCAACCGCGCGGGCGGCGGCATCGAGGACAACTCCGGCGCCGGGCTCGGCATCACCCTGACCAACGTCGCTCTCGACGGCAACAACGCGGGCGTCTCCCCCGGGGCCACCGCCGCCCCCGGCAATGGGGGTGGCCTCCACATCACCGGCCCCGGCGACGTCATGATCACCGGGGGCTCCGCCAACAACAACGTCGCCGCGCTGGAAGGCGGTGGCCTTTGGAACGGTGGTGGAACCATGACGATCGATGGGACGACCATCGATGGAAACACCGCCAGCGGCGACGGCACCCCCGAATCGATCCAGGGGGGCGGCGGCATCTTCAACCTCTCCGGCACGCTCATCGTGCAGAACGGCAGCATGATCACGAACAACGTCGCCGACGGCACGTCCGGCAGCGGCGGAGGAATCCTCCAACGCTCGGGCGCGACGCTCACCGTCACCGGATCGACCGTCTCCGGTAACCGCGCGAACCGCGCCGGAGGCGGCATCGAAGACAACTCGGGCGCCGGGCTCGGCGTCACCCTGACCGACGCCACGCTCGCGATGAACAACGTCGGGGTCGCGCCCGCGGTGGCTTCGCCCGGCAATGGCGGTGCCCTCCACGTCTCCGGCCCCGGTGACGTCCTGGTGAGCGGTGGCTCGATCACGGACAATGTCGCGGCCTCCGAGGGCGGCGGCCTTTGGAACAACGCCGGTCTCATGACGGTCAGCGGGGCGGTGGTCACCGGCAACACCGCCAGCGGGGCGGACGCCACCAACGGCGGCGGGGGGCTCTTCAACCAGGGCGGCACGCTCAACGTCCAGGATTCGACCCTCGTCGACGCGAACATCGCCGATGGCGCCGCCGGTAGCGGCGGTGGCATTTTCAACGACGTCGGCGGCAGGCTTGTCGTCGTCGGCTCGTCGGTCACGAACAATATCGCCAACCGCGCGGGCGGCGGCATCGAGGACAACTCCGGTAGCGGGCTC
>CAZKYJ010000244.1:0-7089 GCA_964556355.1 uncultured Verrucomicrobiales bacterium
CCACCTCGGTGGCGCTGCGGTGTTTGAGCGTCATGTGCCAGAGCGGCGACTTCGGCGAGGCGGGGATGGTGAGGAGGTTCTTTTGGATGTCGGTGGCGAGTTCCAGCTCGCGGAGGGCGCGCTGCTCGTTGTTCCGGATCACCTGGAGATTGCTGTTGGCCAGCGCCATCCCGAGGAGATCCGAGAATGTGCGGAGCATGCTGAGCTCGGTGGGGCGGAGCCCGCGGCCGTCGTCGCGGTGGGCGGTGACGAGGCAGCCGAGCGTCGCGCCACCGGCGACGATGGGGAAGCAGCATCCCGAACCGAAGAGGCGGAGCGCGGGATCGTTGGCTTCCTCGGGCTTCTCCCAAAAGACGGATTTACCGTCATCGAGAACCCCGCGGGCGAGGGCGGGAGCCGCGTCCCGGTTCACGACGCATGGCAGTCCTTGGAGCTCCAGCTGAATGGCAGGGAGCACCCTTTCCGAAAGGCAGACGAGCACGAGATCCGGGCTGGGCGCCTGTACCATGGCCAGGGTGTCGACCGCTTTCTCGACGAGGTCGCCGGCGCCGGCAGCGCCGACGAGCGCCGTGCCGAACCGGTGGAATGCGGACATGCACTCATAGGCGCTGGAGAGTTCGTCGAGGACCTCGTCGAAGTCGGAGGCGGAGGTCGCGTCGCGGTGGAGAGGCTCGTTCAGATGGGGATAGCACTTGCGGAGGACCTGCCGGTAGCCGCCGCCGTTGGCCGCCCAGTGCCGGTGGGTGTCGACGAATTCGTGGATGATAAAGAGACCCCGGCCCGATTCGGCAAGCGGGTCGTCCGGAAGGGAAGGGGTCTCGGTAATTTCGGGGGGCGGGCCGTGGCCCGGGTCGTCGATGGCGAGACAGAGCTCGTCGCCCTCTTTCCACCACTCGATGGTGATCTCGAGATACGGGTCGGCTCCACAACCGTGGCGGATGGCGTTGGTTGCGGCTTCGGTGAAGACAAGCGCCCACCGGGCGAGCGATTCTCCGGGCACGCCGATATCCGTGGCGAAGGCGAGAAAGCGCTCGCGCAACGCCGGTATCCCGTGGATGTCCGCGACCATCCCGTGGCGCTGCACCGTACGGCTCGACCCCGGCATGGACGGCAAATTGGGCTCACGAGTTGGCATGCTCTGGACGGTCGGTCAGGGGATCGTGGGCATCCAGCGGCACCGGCGGGGTGATGGCCAGGGCCTCACGGAGCGTCTCGCGGGCGAAGCGGCGGCAGGCATCGCGGATGGCCGGGGCGGAGGTGGTCGCCTGGTAAACGGCGTGCACCGGCTCCATCGGATCGCTGGTCGAGTGGCAGCCGAGGGCATCGGCGTAAGAAAAGACGCCGGTGGGCGCATGCTCGAGGATCTGGCGCCAGTCGTCGGAGAGTGCGGCCATCTGTGCAGCGCCTCGGGGAAGAACCCCGTAGAGAAACCTCCGGCCGGCGGCGGCGTCGAGAAGCCAGGGGATCCGCTGTTTCCAGATATCGTCATCGTGGCCGTGCGAGGCAAAGATCGTGCGCAGTTGCAGGGCGGCCCAGTAGAAGAGTGCGGTGACCCGTTCGGTGAGCGGCACGCGTGGTTTCTCGTCGGTCCAACCATCGGCCACAACGGGGTCGATCTTGGGAACGAGACCACGGTGGCGCAGGTTGAGGAGAAGGCCACCTTCGAGGTAGCAACGGTCGAGCTCGGTCTGCGAGGCCAGCAGGGTGCGTGCGGCGATCTTCGAGCGCCTGACGATGTTGTCACCGGCCAGCATCGAACCCGCCCCGACGGAGGCGAACGGGCCAATTTCGCAACGCGGGCCGATGACGGCATGGTCCCCGATGTAGACCGGCATGGTGAGCTTCGCGGTGGGATGGATCGAGCACCCGCGACCGATCGCCAGGTTCACGTCATCGACCGGGGCGCCCGCGAAAGCGCTGGCGAACCACGATTCCTCGAGGGCGAACCAGTGATCGACCAGGCTCCAGCCGTTGCGCCTCGGTTCGAAGTCGGGATCGTTCGTGCCGGGAAGGCCGGTCACCCGTGTCGCGCGGGCGGCGGAACTATGGGCGATCGATGAGACGGGGACGACTTCCCAATCGACGGGCCAGAGCGTGGCGTCCCGCATGGCGCGGCGCACGGCGTCCGGGCGGTCGACGACGAAGAGGCGAAGCTTCGTCTGGCGGGTGTTGATCGCGTGGTCGAGCCAGTGGTAGAGGAGGGGCTGGTCGCCGACCTGCCAGAGGGCGAACGGCCGGCGGGCGCGCAGGACGGTGTCGTGGGGAGCCCAGTCGGGAAAGGCGAGTTCTAGCATGATACGATATCTCTAGTAAGCCCCCTTGCCGAAGGCGACGGCGGGGACGGTTTTGACGAGGATGCGGATATCCTCCCAGACCGATTGGGAGTAGATGTATTTGAGGTCGAGCCGGACCTGACCCTCGAATGGGATGTCCGAGCGCCCGCCGATCTGCCAGAGGCAGGTGATGCCCGGTTTGGCGGTGAGGCGGCGGAGTTGGAAGGCATCGTACTGCTCAACCTCCCGCCGCACGTGGGGTCGCGGACCGACCAGCGACATGTCCCCGATGAGCACGTTGTAGAACTGCGGCATCTCGTCGATGGACAGGCGGCGGATCCATTTCCCGACGCGGGTGATGCGCGGGTCGGCCTGCATCTTGAAGCTGACCGCTTCCGCGCCGTGCTTGTTGTCCTCGCGGAGCTTCTCCATGAGCGCGTCGGCGTTGGTCACCATGGAGCGGATCTTCCAGCACCAGAACGTCCGCCCGCCCAGGCCGTAGCGCAGCTGGCGGTAAAAGATCGGGCCGCGATCCTCGATCTTGATCAGCATGGCCACGGTCAGGATGAGCGGTGCCGTCAGCGCCAGCGCTGCCAGCGCGCCGGCAATGTCGACCGTCCTTTTCGCGATGTTGGCCGATCCGACGGTGAGCTTCCATAGGCCTTTCCGGAATCGCATCGCCCGACGCCACCGGCGGAGCGTGGCAGGACATCCCGCCGCCGACCAATGGGCGATGATAGCAGAGAGATCCCCGACGCCAGTCTCGGGGGCAGGATCGGCTTGCTGCGGGGAGGAGGTCACATTCACGAGCATGATAAAAAGTCTTTGTAAATATGAAAAGTATAGAATATCTTACTGTTATTGTTAGAATAGCGCAATGATGAACTGCAAAAATCTTAGAAATTGGGAGAGACGACATGGTTGAGATTCAACAAGACGCCGACGGGACGATCGGGATAACGGTTGCCGAGAAGAACTTGGAGTCGGGGAACGTCGAGCAGTTCCGGGAGGCTATCGACCGGGGCTGTCCGGCGCGGGCGGCGCGCGTGACCATTGATCTGAAGACTGTGGAGATGATCGACAGCTCGGGAATCGGGGCACTACTTGCCGTGCACAAGCGCCTCGCTGAATCGGGCGGGAAGGTCGTCCTCCGCGGGGTTCAGCCGGCGGTGGTCAGCGTGATCGAACTGCTCCGGCTCCACCGGGTCTTCGAGGTGGAGATGGCACCGGCAGTGGAGGCACCAGCGGGCGCATAGCTTCGATGGGCATTCGTGGCGGAGGGAAGTCCGGGGGAGAACCCACGAAACCCCCGCTAACCGAGCGGAGTCGGAGTCCTTTGGCAGCGGCGTGGGAGCGCGTTGGTCGGGACTTCGATGCGACGAAGTGAGGCGGCCGGGGATGTCGGTACGGCTTCCTTCCAAGCCGATGCGCGCACCCTTGACGCGGTGGCAGGTGGATTCCGCCTGACGCCTCCCCGGTATCGTGCCGTTGCTCACGCGAGCCGCCAGGTTGACGCCCACGGGCGGGAGCTCAGCCCTCCCAGGGGGACAAGCTCTCTACCGCGCCCCGAGAATCCGCGCCGTGACGAGACAGAGGATTCGCTTTTCGGAGCCGAAATGGGGTTTGGTCACATCGGCAGGGCGGGGGGAATGTTGGGACAGCACGACGGGCACCCCGGCACCTACCGTCACCGACGTTTGCGTCTTCATGCTGAAGAAAACGGGCTTCTCCACGCTAGATGTCCCGTAGCCAATCGTGCGGGTGGTCCCGATCTCCGCCACCTCCGGTGCCAGGTTGAGGTCGATGGTAGTGCCATCGGCCCTGATCACGGGATCGGCTTCGACGATGGTTCCGAGCGGGCGTGTTTCGAAGGAAGAGTAGCTCACCCGAGTCCTGAGTCGGGCGGTGGGATCGACCGGGCCAACCACGATCTGGGTGCTACTGCTCGGTGCCACCTTCGCCGGATAGATCCACGCCCGCGATGTCTCGGTCTTGGCGCGCTGGCCCGATCGCGTGACGAGATAGGCGGAATCGAAGAGGCTCGCTTGCCCCGCCGCGAGCCATTCGCCAAGGGTGGTCCGCAGCCGGGTGGCGTCGGTGTAGGCGTCCGGGCTCTCGTCGAGCAGCCGGGTGGCGCTGGTCGAATCCATCGCAAACCACTCGAAGAGCATGCCGACCTGCAACGGGAGCGGCGCAGGGGGGGCGGGGAGGTCGTCGAACGGATCGACGGCCGCACCCCCGGCGGAATCGGGGGCGGGAAGTGTCGCGCTGTCCGCCCGAACCAGGGTGAGGACGCGACGGTCGCGAGCCGGCGCTTCTCCGATAGCAGCCGGCGGGGGAGTATGCACCGCCAGGATCGACCATTGCCCCCATTTCGTGGCGAAACCCATCTGGTCGTGGAGGCTGTAGAATACCGGATGGTTCACCGTCGCCTCCTCCTTGCCGTAGGTGTTGTCCCCCAAATAGACGGAGAGTTCGGTGGCGAGATTCATCTGGGGGAGTCCGCCGTCCGCTGCGGCACCAAGATCGACCTCCAAGGTGATCCCAACATTCCTCGTTTCAAAGTTATGCGGGGTCAGGAAACTGATCAGGTCGGCATCGGCGCCGATCGGGCCAGTCACGTTCGCCGGAGAATTCGGCGTGCCATATTGAACCGGATAGATCCACTCGATAATCGATTCCGCTTTCGCGCGCTGACCACTTCTGCCGCTGAGATACGCCGATTCCACCTGGCGGGCTTCGCCCCCCTGGACGAGTTCCAGCACCGTTGAACGTAGACCCTCCGCGTCACGCCAATCGGGAGCACCCGAGAGGAGCCCGTTGAGGGTGCGGTGGTCGAGCTCGTAGTACTCCACCCGGATGGCCACCGCATCCTCCCCAAAAACGGGAGAGAGCAAGAGAGCAAAGAAAGCGAGGGAGAAGATCGGTAGAAGAGCTTTCATCGTTTGTCTATTCGGCGGAAAGAACGCGGGTGGTGAGAATACAGAGAATCCGCCTCTCCGATCCAAAGTGCGGTTTGGTCACATCGGCGGGACGGGGCGAGTGCTGCGAGAGGACGAGGGGAACGCCGGAGCGCGCCGCGACCGAAGTCTGCGTTTTCATCGAATAGAGAATCGGCATCTCGACACTGGATCTGCCCTGCCCGATAGCGATATTGGTGCCGAATTCGGCGATCTCGGCCGCTACGTTGATATCGACGGAGATGCCATCCGGACCGACGACGGGATCGACCTCAAAAATGGTTCCGAGATCCCGGGTCTCGTAGGCGGAGTAACTCACCCGGCTGACGAGCCGGGTGCCGGGATCGATCGGGCCGACGAGGTTTTGCGGCCCCCCGCCGACGGTGACTTCGATCGGGTAGATCCACTCTTGCGCGCTCTCGCTCTTCGCGCGCTGCCCGGATTTCGTCACGAGATAGGCCGATTCGAACAGTGTCGCCCGCTCGTTGGCCACCCAGTTGCCCAGCGTCTTCCTGAGCTCGGTGGCATCGGCTCCGGAGCCGGGATGCTGGTCGAGTAAGCGCGTCGCTTCGGAGGCATCGAGTTCGAACCACTCGGCCGACAACGCGAGATCGCCGGCGGGTATCTCGGGCTCCGCTGGATTCGCGGCGAACGGATCGGTGGGAGGGGCGCTCTCCGGCTCGCTAGCTTCACCCCGATCGTTCTCCCCCGTCATGAAATCGACGAACTCTGCCAAGAGGAGTGTGAAGACTCGGCGGTCGCGGGCAGGCTGCAACTCAATCGAGTTCGGCGGTGGTGAGTGGATCGATAGGATCGCCCAGTGACCGCGCCGCACGGCGATCGAAAGATGGTCTTCCAGGGTGTGAAAAACCGGGTGATGCACCGTCGACTCGTCTTGCCCGTGGGTGTTGTCGCCCAGATAGACGGCCAGCTGGGGAGCGAGGTTGAGATCGATGATCTCGGCGCCAGGGCCGACGACGGGATCGGCTTCGAAGGTGAGTCCGATATTCTCCGTAACAAAGGCAGTGGGGGTCAGAAAACTCATGAGATCGACCCCCGCGAAAATCGGTCCCGCCACCTTTCCAGGCACCTCAGGAGGATCATACCCGATCGGGGAAATCCACTCGATGACCGACTCCACTCTCGCCCGCTGCCCGCTCTTGGTGACGAGGTAGGTCGATTCCACCTGGGTGGCTTCGCCCGCGAGCACGAGATCGAGAACCGACTGCCGTAGCGCCCCGGCGTCCATGGAATCGGTGGGCTTTGCTACCAGTGCATTCAGTGTCCCGTGGTCGAGTTCGTAGTACTCAAGCCTCAGGGCGACCGATCCCGAGCCCCGCGCCTCCGCGGGCAGCGCCGAGGCGACAGCGAGGGCAAAGACAGAGGAATAGATCGGCAGGGATTTCATGACAGCAGGCGGGAGCGTGCCATGGGAATGCCAGATTGGAAAGCCCGGACCGCCCCGACCAAAGAAGCACGCACCGCTCAGAGTTAGCAACAGTACAATTGTAATGTCCCTAAATGAAGCCGGGCGTGACGACCATCGTGTTGCCGCTCAGATTTAGGATCGATACAATTGTACTGTTCTTAAATCGGGGTGGAAGTGGCCCCGACCAGGGAGTCGATCATCCGCTGGGCCTGCGTGCTGTAGCCGCCGCCGAAGAGGTTCAGGTGGTTGACGACGTGGTAGAGATTGTAGAGGGCCACGCGGGCATCGCGGCCGGGGCGAGGTGGTCGGGCCGCATCGTAGGCGCGGTAGAACTCTGGGGGGAATCCACCGAACAGGTGTGTGAAGGCGAGGTCGGTTTCGGCATCGCCGAAGTAGGTGGCGGGATCGAAGATGACGGGCTCGCCCC
>CAZKYJ010000245.1:0-7088 GCA_964556355.1 uncultured Verrucomicrobiales bacterium
GGAGGTCGAGCTCCTTTTTGAAGCCGACGAGCGGCACCATGATCTCCGCTTTGACCGGCTTGGCCTTCTTGCCCTTGCCCTGGACCTCGGCGGCAGCCTCGAGGATGGCCCGTGCCTGCATGGCGGTGATCTCGGGGTAGACGACGCCGAGGCGGCACCCGCGGTGGCCGAGCATGGGGTTGAACTCGTGGAGTTCATCGACGCGCTGGGCGACGTCCTTCGGCTTGAGCTTGAGCTTTTTGGCGAGGTCTTTCTGCTGGTCCTTGGTGTGGGGCAGAAATTCGTGGAGCGGCGGGTCGAGCAGGCGGATGGTGGCGGGGCGGCCCTCGAGCGCCTTGAAGATGCCGACAAAGTCCTCGCGCTGGTAGGGGAGGAGTTTGTCGAGCGCCTTCTGGCGGTCTTCGGTGGTCTCGGCCAGGATCATCTCGCGGACGGCATCGATCCGGTCGCCCTCGAAGAACATGTGCTCGGTCCGGGTGAGGCCGATGCCTTCGGCACCGAACGCGATGGCGTTCTTGACCTGGCCGGGCGTGTCGGAGTTGGTGCGCACGGCGAGCTTGCGGAACTCGTCAGCCCAGCCCATGAGCTGCTGGTACTTCTTGTAGGTGGGCGCCTTCTTCGCGGCGGCCTTCCCTTCGATGAGCCCTTGGATCACTTTGGAAGGGGCGGTGTCGATCTGACCGGCGTAGATGTCGCCGGTGGTCCCGTTGATGGAGATGAACTCGCCCTCCTTGATGGTCACTCCGGCGGACTTGACCGTCTTCTTCGAGTAGTCGACGACGAGGTCGGCGGCGCCGCAGACGCAGACTTTGCCCATCTGGCGGGCGACGAGGGCGGCGTGGGAGCTGACCCCGCCACGGGAGGTGAGGATGCCGTTGGCGGCGATCATCCCACGGAGGTCTTCGGGCGAAGTTTCGATCCGGGTGAGGATGACGGGCTCGCCCTTCTCCGCGGCTTTGACCGCGGCGGGGGCGTCGAAATAGACCTTGCCGGTCGCCGCGCCGGGGCCGGCGGGGAGGCCTTTGGCGATCTTTTTGGCGGCGCGCTCGGCCTTGGTGTCGAAGATCGGCGCGAGCAGGTGCTCGAGGTCTTCGGCCGGGATGCGCGTGACGGCGGTCTCTTTGGAGATGATGCCCTCGTTCACCATATCGACCGCGATGTTGACCGCGGCGAAGCCGGTGCGCTTACCGTTGCGGGTCTGCAGGATGTAGAGGCGGTCGTTCTCGACGGTGAATTCGAGGTCCTGCACGTCTTTGAAGTGGCCCTCGAGCGTCTTGCGGACTTCGAGAAGCTCCTTGTAGGGCTTGGCGAGGTCCTTGGCCATTTTGGCGATGGGCTTGGCGTTGCGCACGCCGGCGACGACGTCTTCGCCATGGGCGTCGACGAGGTACTCGCCGTAGAAGACGTTCTCGCCGGAGGCGGGGTCGCGGGTGAAGGCGACGCCGGTGCCGGACTTCTTGCCGGTGTTGCCGAAGACCATGGCCTGGACGTTGACGGCGGTGCCCCAGGCGGCGGGGATGCCGTACTTCCGGCGGTAGACTTTGGCGCGGTCGTTCTCCCACGAGCTGAAGACGGCTCCCACCGAACCCCAGAGCTGAGCCATGGGGTCCTGGGGGAAGTCTTCGCCGGTGCGCTCTTTGATCAGCGCTTTGAACTCGGCGACGATCTCCTGCATCTGCGCGGTGGTCAGCTTGGTGTCCTCGTCGACGCCGGCACGCTCTTTGGCGTGGTCGAGGATGGCCTCGAAGGGGTCGTGGTGCTCGTCCTCGCGGCGCTGCACACCCATGACGACGTCGCCATACATCTGGAGGAAGCGGCGGTAGGAGTCCCAGGCGAAACGTGGGTTGCCGGTGGCCTTCGCGAGACCTTCGACGATCTCGTCGTTGATCCCGAGGTTGAGGATCGTGTCCATCATGCCCGGCATGGAGTCGCGGGCCCCGGAGCGGACGGAGAGGAGGAGCGGGTTCGAGACATCGCCGAGCTTTTTGCCCATGGACTTCTCGATCTTGGCGAGGTTGGCCTCGACCTCTTTGGCGAGGGTGGCCGGGTACTTCTGGCCGTGGGCGTAGTAGTAGGTGCAGACCTCAGTGGTGATGGTGAGACCGGCCGGGACGGGGAGCCCGATGCGGCACATCTCCGCGAGGTTCGCGCCCTTCCCGCCGAGGAGCGGCTTCTGGGACCCGTCGCCGTCCGAGTTGCCGGGGCCGAAGAAGTAGACGTTTTTCTTGGGTGCCGACTTGCGCGCGGCTTTCTTTTTCGTGGTTTTCTTTGCTGCCATGATCGTTGGTTTTTGATGAAAGTGTTAGTGTTACGCGGGGGTGCTGGGCACGGGGGATCGGCATTTTAGGCGAGAGGGGCCTAGTGTCAATGCCGGTTTTGGGCCGACGGGACACCGCGGGGAGCACGCCGCAACGGCCGGGTTCTCCTAGTCGGATTTTTTCCGGCGGGGGCGCCGTTTCCGTTTCGCTGCGGCGGCGGGAGCCGGTGCGGTCTTTTTCGGGGCGCCCTTCGAACGCCGGGTCTTCCGCTGCGCCTTGCCACGCCCGGCGGCTTTGAAATCCGCTCGCATCTTGTCGAAATCGACGACCGCGACGTCGACGGGAAGGCTGTCCCCCGCGCGGAACGTCCGCCCGCGGGCGGACCTGCCGACGAGGGCCTGGAGCGCGCCGTCGTAATAGTAGTCGTCGGGCGGAAGCAACTCGCGCTTCACCAGGCCGCGGATCATGAACTCGGTCAGCTCGACGAAGAGGCCGAGCGGCCGCACCTCGGTGACGGTGGCGTCCATCGGCTCGGCGTTCGGATCGCGGGAAAGGATGTCGAGGAACTCCATCTCTTTCAGGCGGCGGGGCTCTATCTCGGCCTCGCCGGAGCTGCGTTCGGTGTCCGAGATGTGCTCGCCGATCTCCTGCATCTCGCGGTAGGACGGCGTGCGCTCGGGAAAGTGTTCGGGTTCGGTCAGCCGGTTGAGGACGCGGTGGACGACGAGGTCGGCGTAGCGGCGGATCGGGCTGGTGAAGTGGGTGTAGTTCTCCTTGGCCAGGCCGAAGTGGCCGAGCGGGTCGGCGTGATAGGCGGCGCGCTTGAGCGATTTGAGGAGGCCGACCTTGAGCGCGTGCTCCTCGGGCATGCCCTTGATCTTTTGCAGGACGCGTTGGAGTTCGGTGCGGTGGGTGAGGTCGCCCGGCTTGAGGCCGTGGGCGCGGAGGAGTTCTCGGAACTCGAACAGCTTCGACTCGTCCGGGTCCTCGTGCACCCGGTAGATGCATGGGCGTCGGGCGCCGCGGAGGTGCTTGGCGACGGCCTCGTTGGCGGCGAGCATGAACTCCTCGATGAGCTGGTGGGACTCGTCGTACTCGACGCGGACCAGTTTCACGGGCGTGCCGTTGGCGTCGAGGTGGACTTTGATCTCGGCGAAATCGAGGTCGAGCGAGCCTTTGGAAAACCGGTTTTGCCGGAGTTTCGCGGCGAGTCCCCAAGCCTCGTGGAGTTTGGCTGTGAGCCCGTCGTCGCGCGCCTTCGCGGGGTCGGCTTTAATCTTCTCGAAGGCCTGTTCGTAGGTAAGACGAGCTTTCGAGTTGATGACGGCACCGGTGAACCGCGCGCGGGTAACTTTTGCTTTGGCGTCGAGGGTGAGGATGGCGCATCGGGTGAGGCGGTCTACGTGGGGCTTGAGGCTGCAGATCCCGTTGCTGAGTTTCTCGGGGAGCATCGGGATGACGCGGTCCACGAGGTAGGTGCTGTTTCCCCGGCGCAGAGCCTCGGCATCCATTTTCGTGCCGGGCCGCACGTAGTGCGACACGTCGGCGATGTGCACCGCCAGCTCGTAGCCGCCCCCTTTGAGCGGTCGGATGGCGATGGCGTCATCGAAGTCCTTGGCGTCGAAGGGGTCGATGGTGAAGACAAAGCGGTCGCGCCAGTCCTCGCGGCGGGCGATCTCAGTCTCGGGGATCGCGGCGGGAACGGCGGCGGCCTCGGCGAGGACGTCGGGGGGGAACTCCGCGGCGAGGTTGTTCTTGTGGATGATGGCGAGAACATCGACCCCCGGGTCGCCTTTCTTCCCGAGCCGCTCGACGACCTTTCCGGTTGCGGGCTCCTTGCGGTCGTCCCAGCGGTCGATGGTGGCGGTTACGATCTCCCCCGGCTGCGCGCCTGCCGAGTCGGGTGCGGCGATGCGGATGGTCGCCGGGAGGTTGATGTCATCGGTCTCGACGACGAGCTGGCGGGCGCGTTTCTGAAAGGTGCCCGTGACGCGGCGACGGGAACGCTCGACGATCTCGAGCACGCGCCCCTCGAGCTTCGGGGTCGCGGATGAGCGTTCGATGTCCTTGATGACGGCGCGTTTCGCCTTGACATGCTTCCACCAGTTGGGCACGCCAGACTCTTCGAATCGGATGGACACGCGATCCCCCTCGAGAGCGGTTCCCGTGAACCGCCCGGGGATGAAAATGCGCCCCGGCAGGTCGCTTCCCCTCTTTTGGGGGGCATGGTCCGGCACCACGAACGCATTGCCGTCCATGCGGAATTGAATCGTGCCGGTCAGTTCGTCACGGGCGGTCTTCTTCGGTGCCCGGGCGTTCGCTTTGCTGGCCTCGGCGTCGGGAGACCCGGGGAGGGCGTAGCGCCCACGTTTCAGGCGGACAATTTTTCCCGAACGTACCAGGCTCCCGAGGATATCTCGGAAATCGTGCCGTGATTTCGGGGGTAGATCGAAGCTACGGGCAAGTTCCGATTTGGTTCCGGGGCGATAATCGGGAGCTCCTAGATGCGCTAGCAGCGTTTTTTCGGTCACTTCTGCCATGCTAGCGGAGGGGTGGTCTCCCGAATTCGGCGGATCCTGAGGGGCACCCATCCATGCGAAAGATTGCACCGAGGGTGTTTACAAAGTAGTGGCGCTGTGGTTTGTTGATGACAGACACTGGATGGACTTCCAACAAGCCACAACCCCGAAAACAATGAATAGCGCACCGAACAATCCCTCGCTCCGGAATCTCGCCCGCCGCGGCTTCACCCTCCTCGAGCTACTCGTCGTCATCACCATCATCGGAATCCTTGCCGGCTTCTCCTTCGGAGCTTTTTCGGCGGTCAAAAAGCTCGCCCAGAAGACGCAGGCCAAGAACGACGCCAACCAGATTGCCCTCGCCGTCTCTTCCTACTTCAACGAGTACGGTCGCTACCCCATCGCCGGTGGGGGCGGGGCGGATGCGAACCTGCTTTCCGACAAGGCGTTTCTGGAGATTCTGACCGCTGTCGATGTCGAAATGAACCCGCGGCAGATCAGCTTCCTCGACCCGAAGCAAGCCAAGGCAGAACTCGCGGGCGTGACGCTCCAGGGGGATCTCGTCGATCCGTGGGGACTTCCTTACAAGATCATCATCGACGGGAACTATGACAAAGAGGTGGAGAATCCTGACACCGTCAGTGAAAACGCTCCCCCGACCTTGCGGAAAGGGGTCATCGTCTGGTCGGAAGGTCCGGACAAAGGTATGCCCTCCGGCACGGATCCGTGGGCGGACAACGTGACTACTTGGAAGTAGTCTGGGCGCCGCTCAAGAATCGACTCCTCCGTCCCCGTCCGGCCATGCCCTATCTCCGCATCAAGACCAACACCGTCCCTGCCGACGGGGCCGGCAAGAAGCTCCTCGCCGCCGTTTCCTCGCTCGTTAGCAATGAGCTGGGGAAGCACGAACAGTTCTTTATGGGCGCGTTCGAGCCCGGGGTGGAAATGATCTTCGCGGGGAGCGACGCGCCGCTCGCGGCGCTGGAGCTCAAAGCGCTGGGACTGCCCGGCCAAAAAACCAAGGATCTCTCGCGCGCCCTGTGCAGCTTGGTTGAGGAAAATCTGGGCGTGCCGAAAGATCGGGTCTACATCAAGTTCCACGACGTGAGCCGTGGCATGTGGGGCTGGAACGGCGAGACGATCTAGGGCGCTGCCGACCCGGGCTTGGGGTCGGGCAGCTCAGGTCTGGCGCTGCAGGCAAGTTCCGGAGCGACCTGCCAGTTCTCCAGATATTTCCAGTAAGCGTAGGGGACACTCACCGGACGATGCTTCCAAGCCTGCCCCGATCCGGGAACGGTTTTCGGATTCTCTCCGGGAGCGGCTGTGGAGGCGGAAAATACTGCCCCGGGCTTCAGTAGCTCGGCGACCGCTTCTTTGATCGTGGCGAAGGGGGAGTCCCACGCGAGCTCCGGCCGCTTGCTGATGTCGACGAGGATGTCGGCATCGGCCGCCGCCTTGCCCCTGACGCGGATCGACGTCCGGCCCGTGCCTTCATCTTGGATCTCCACGTCGGCGCTGCCGCCGAGCGATCCGCGCAAAGGTGCCTCCGAAAGGGGGGCGGAATCCCAGTCCCGCCGGACGGGGTAGAGCCCAACGACACCGTTCTTGGTGACCCGAAGGTAGTATCCCACATTCCGGCGGGCCGGCGGTTCCGCCGTTTCGGCGACTTCTAGATGCCAGAACGCGAAGCCCGATCGGGTGAACAGGCGGAGCGTGGGGGGGAGGAGATCCCGCACCTCCCGCTCGGGCGTCCGGTAGATGAATTGCCAACAGCGATCCGCGCTCCCCGCGTCGCTCGCATCGATCGATTTCATGGTGAGAAAATGTATTGCGGTCAAGCTCGGACGCATGCTGCCGGTCTCGGCGGCATCCGGTGCAGCTCGGCGGCGACGGCCTCGTCCTTCGCCCGGAAAAAGATCTTCGAGAGCTTGTGGCGATTGAGCGCCAGGTGATGGCAGGTTTTTTTGGCGACGGGCAAGAGGACGGGACTGCTCAACCTCTCCGCCCAAGGACGGAATTCGGTCAGGCTCGCCAAGCAGAGAACCCATGCCTCGGCCCCCCGAAAAATCGTCCCATCAGCTTCGTCGCGCACAATCATCTCGCGGTCGGGCTCGAGCCGGCCGATCCCAGGAAATCGGATTTCGGCCTCGGGCGACTGATAGGCAACAAAGTGGATCTTCACGCTGCGTTCCTGGCGGTTCACCCACTCGTGGAACGTGCAGCACATCCCGCAGTGGCCGTCGTAAAACACGGTGATCGATTGGACTTGTTCAGGTATTTTCATGGTCGTTTCGCTGGGTGATTGATGTTT
>CAZKYJ010000246.1:0-3670 GCA_964556355.1 uncultured Verrucomicrobiales bacterium
CATGTCCTCCATGGCATCGTCTAGGAGCTGCAGCATCTCGGCGTCCTCGAGCTCGGCTCTCGCTTCCTGAGCCGCCGCCATCGCGCCCTCTTGCCCCTCCACCAGCACGGCTCCCTCCTCGGCGGCACTGTCATTCCGGTAGACCGTCCACGTGGCATTGATCACCTTCTTCTGGAGCTCCAGCAGCTGGTCGGCCTCGCCTTGCTCCTGCGGCTCGCCTTCCCCCCCGGGCGGACCTTCACCCTCGCGGAAGATCTCCTCGAAATGCTTGACCGTGACGAAGAAGAGGTCGCCATCGGTCCGGCGGATTGCCCCCTCCCGCCCCGCGCGATCCTCGGCGAAAAAGTGGTAGCTCACCATCTCGTTCGGTGACGCTCCCATGTCTTCCAGCGCGATCAGGGCTCCCGCTTTCGAGCGGAGGTCGGCGGTCGGCGGCACCTCCTCAGCAGTGAAAACGACCTCTTTGGCCTCCCCACGGAAATCGTAGCGCAAACCCGCCCGTGCGATCCCTCCGTCGTCCCAGAACTCTGCCTGGAGGGGTACCTCCTGGAGCGGCGTCGCGTCGCTGTCGCCACTGGGAAACGCCAGCTTCACCTCCGGCGGCAGGTTCTTGCTGACGGCCACCACGATCTCGGGGACCTCCCGGTTCGCACGACCGGCCTCGTCTTGCAACCGCAGCTTGTAGGTCGTTTTCGCCTCCGGGAAGAGCGTCTCGTCCACCGCGACCCGCGACCCGTCCCCGGCCTCCAGCCACGCCTCGGCCACCGGCTTGTTGAAGGTGAATTCGAAACGCACGCTCCCGCCCTCGGGGACGGTCGCCCGCAAGGTGTCCTCCACCGTCCGCTTGGTACCGCCCGCCCACTCGGGCTCGGCGATCTCCGCGTCCGAGCGCTCGAGGCGCGGAAGGTCGAAAACGGTCGCCGTGAACGTGGCGCTTTCTCCTGCCCCGTCCGTCTCGACCCGGTAGTGCAAGTCTTGCCCCACGGAGCCCAACGAGGCCACCATGACGGGGTCTTCCAAATTCTGCCGCATGGGAATGCGCTCGCCGGTCTCCTCGACGACGAGCGTCGCCCCGGACGGCACCCGGTCCTCCAGGAAGACCGCCCGGATGGGCAAGGCCGTGCCCCGCTCGAGTTCGACATCGCCGGGTTCGACGGCAAACGCCTCCGCCGCGGGGGCAAGCCTCGCCGGCGCGAAGTCTCCCGCCGTCCCGGCCCGGCCGACGAACGACCAGAGACTCAGTCCGGCGAAGGCCAGAAACGCCACACAGTATCCCGCGACCACCACCCGCTCTTTATCGCGCAGGTGGCTTTCGGACCAGCCTTCCCTGCCGATCCGCGTGGCGGCGTCGAGGACAACGCGCTCGTCGAGATAGCCGAGTTCGCCGTCGCCCCGCTCGATCGCCGCCTGCAGGAGCGCCCGCGTTTCGGGATGGGTCCGGGCGATCTCCCCGAGCAGCTGGGCGGACGGGCGTCGCCTCCGACCGAGCGTGGCGACCACCCAGCAGACCATCCCGAGCCCCACGATGCTGATGACAAAAACCGCGTCGCTGCGACCGCTGGCCTCCATCCACAGGACGAGGCCTGCCCCCGCGAGCGCCAGGAGCGCGCCGAGCCGGTAGCGGCGGATGTTGTGGGCGCGCTTCCGAATCGGGGCCAGCTGGTTCTCTAGGATCGATTTCGCGTTCATGTCGGGGAAGCTACGCAGCAGATAATACGCCGTCTCGTCGCTGCTTCATACCGGCAATCGCCGTCTCCGCTATCAGGGCGACCAGGACGGCCGCGATCGCCCAGCGCCAGAACTTCTGTTTGGCCTCGGCCTCCCGGAGATCGGCCTCGGCAGCATCCTCGGCGCGGGCGGCCAGCTCGCTCGCACCCCCGGCCAGCCGCACGCCGAGGCCCTCCAACACCCCGTCGTCGAGCGGGGCGAGCCTGGATTCTGCCGGATCGATATTGACCGCGTAGTCGCCGAAGACACCCGGCTCGGGGTGTTCCGCCGACACGGTCAACAGCGCGCCGCCGTCGTCGGCCAGCGCCCCGCCCGCCTCCAGCACCGAAAAAAGGAGGGGCACAAACTTGGTGGATAGGGCCAGCTGGCTCGCCTCGCTCGACCACCCGCCCGCGAAGAGCACCGCCCGCCCGTCACCCACGGGAGCCTCCGCCAGCGCCGGGTCGCCGCCCTCGAAGCGGGCGAATACCGTCACGCCGTCTCCCACATCGACCGCCGGGTAGCGCCAGAACCGGACCTTCGAAAAGTCGCGCACGTCGGGATCCGCGAAGGCCTCCAGCATCGGATGGCTGAAATCGATCGACTCCAGCATGGCGTAGCCGCCCGGCGGTTCGACCGCTTGGCCCGAGCCCGCGTTGATCCCCAACAACCGCCCGAACTCGCGCGGTTCCAACACGAGGGCCACCGCCCCTCGCTCTACGGACGCCTTCACCGCGGCTGCTTCCGGCGCCGTAAGCACCCGCGCCACCACGACAACCGCCGCACCCTCGGGCGCATCGCCAAGCTCGAAGGTCCGCCGCCGGTCGGTGCGCAGCGCCCGCTCTAGAAAGAACCGCGTACCCCCCTCCTCCGCGTCCTCCGGTGCGCCGAGGTAGGCCACCGGCACGGTGACGGCCCGCGGCGGCGCCCAGTAGAGCGTGTTGTCGAACGCCACCGCGTCGCCGGTGACCGCCAGCTCGCGTTCCTCCCCTGGAACCTCCAGCACCCGCACCTCGCCGGCGGGCACGAGGATCGCCGCCCTGCCCACCGCGATCTCCCGTGCCTCGGGAGAGCCGTTCTCCACCCGCACCCGCCGGGTGTCCTCCCGACCCGGCGCCAACCAGCCGACGGTGACGTTCGCCGTATCCACCCCCGCTCCCACGCGAACCGCCTCCACCTCGACCGACTCCGGCCACTCGAAACCACCTAGCGCCACCATGTCCGCCCCCGCTTGGAAATCGCTCACCACCCGGATCGTCCCGCCCCCGTCCGCCGCCAACCGGGTGGCGGCCTCGACCAGCGCCGCCCCGAGGTCGGTCGCTCCCCAACCGGGCTCCAGCTCGGCCACCGATCCGACTTCGGACAATCCCTCGCCAAAGCGGAACACGGTTTCGCTATCCTCTACCGCACCCGGCTCCCAGACCCCGTCCCTGCGCATGGAGGCGCTCGTATCGACCAACGTGAACGCCGTGCCGGCCATCCCCGCCGCGTCCTCCGCGGTCCCGAAAAACGGTCGGGCGAACGCCGCCGCGAGCAGCGCCAGCGCCAGGCAACGCAGGATGAGCAGCAGCACGTCTTCCGGCTTTCCTCCCCGCCGCACCCGCACCGCCCGCGCCTCCTCGAGGAAGATCAGTGACCCGAACTCCATCCGCTCTTTCGGTGGCTTGCGCCGCAGGTGCAGATAGACCGGCACCGCCAGCGCCGCCGCGCCCGCCGCCAGGTAGAGTGGGAAGAGAAGGTTCAAACCGCTCCACCCTAGCACCAGTTTCCCCTCTTTGCGCAGACTTGCGTCGCCGCGCCCGAACGCAAGGTTCCCACCGAGGCGCGGATGCCCCCGGTGCGGCGAGATCCAGCTCGGTTTTCCAGATTCATGGCAGTGGCGACACGACCTGTTCATCCGTTGCCGAGATCGAATCTCTAGTGGAATCTCAAGGGTGGGCATTCCCCTGCCGCGCGGCCGCTC
>CAZKYJ010000246.1:3680-4391 GCA_964556355.1 uncultured Verrucomicrobiales bacterium
CTCTTGCCTCTAACCGCCGCCGACGAAACACTTTCGCAACAGCCCCGACAGGTGGCCACCGCGACGACTATCCTCCCGCCCGGTCGGGCTACGCATAGCATCTCGGAGATCGATCGCCTTGGCACGATCCTCAAAAAACATTAGCCCGAATCGGCTCACGACGCGCTCAAATGAATCGCGTTCAATCGGCAGGCCTTCGGCAGCGCCCTGCGTCCAAGCAACTTCCGATGACTTGGACCGGGCGACAGCGAGCATCGCCTCGTTGATATCGAGTCCTAACACGGACCCGTTGGTGCCGGTCAGCGGCAAGGCCTCGATCGCCAAGATGCCCGGCTCCCACGGTGAGCACGCGAACCACCCTATCTCCCCCCAGCCAGCGCCTGCCGAGATATCTATCCGGCGGCCTCGCCGTTTTCGTCCGCCTTGCTCGATGCACGAAGGAATGCGTAGGAAGGAGAATCAATCCCCCCTCGGACCGGATGGTGGAAGAACCTCTCGAAATAGCCCTCTTGGCCAAAGCCAACTTTTTCTAGCATCGCCCGACAAGAATGATTCTGTGAGTCACACATGGCGGTGAGCCTCTCGACATTCAGGTCGCAGTGGAGCAATCGGCAGACCGCGGCGAGCGCTTCTGTTCCGTAGCCTTTACCGTGATCATCCTTGGCAATCATGATGCCTACGTAGGCACTGTAGTAGGGAATGGTGAAGGCG
>CAZKYJ010000246.1:4401-6115 GCA_964556355.1 uncultured Verrucomicrobiales bacterium
CGACGGTGATCGTTCCGACCGCCCGATCATCCTGCCGAGAAGCGATTCGAAATTTCAACTGGTTGCTTCTGGCAAAGCCTGATGGGAAAGCAGATTGTTTGATCGCCCGTTTGGTCTCCCGCTCGCCTGATGGCAAGGAGATCTCATAGTCATAGTTTCTCTCGTCGGCATAGATCCGGTGGATTTCGCGCCAGTGTTTCCGGGATGCTAACTCGACCTTCAACCGGCCGGTCAACCGGTCGAAATCTGGACGCTTCGCAAGATCACCCGACCGCTGCGGAACGACGACAAAGTTCTTGCATCGCGGGCAGCGGACCAGGCGGCCGGATTCGAATGCACTGATCTGCATGCCTTCGCCGCACAGGCAACGATAGGGGTGTGAAGGCGATTTCATTGTTGGCATTGCCGTTCTGATCTGGAGCGGCCCGGTAGCAACGTGGCGAAAGACAGCCATCTAACACGGCGGGATGGAAGCCGTGGACCAAACTGCGTCCCCAGGATGTCGCGCCATTCAACGTTCGCATCGAAACTGCTCGGGAAGGCGGCGGCGGGGAATCCCGGCGAGCCATCTTGGCCAAGCTTGGCGAAATCGTCAGGGCCGATCGGGGCATGCACTTGATTCTCCACTACCGCGTCGAGAGATATCCCTTGTCGGGGTGGACGAGGCTGTCCATGGCGTCGCCGAGACCGTCCCAGGTGATCGCGGCGGTGGGGTAACCGGCGGCGGGTGCGTCTCGAAGAACGGGTGTTTCGGTGGCGACGACGTTGCCGGCGGCGGTGTTCTTGGCGAGGCGGGCGCTGGCGGTAACGAGGCAGTCACTCAGGGTGACCGTCCCGCGCGCGCGGTCGTCCGTCATGGCGGCGGCGTTGCCCAACTGGTGGAACGTCGAGCGGGTGACGGCGATGGCGGCACCGTTGCTCCAGATACCGGTATTGCCGAAGGCGGCGAGGCAGTTGTCGAGCTGGCCGCCATTCCAGATGCGGAAGGCGCGGGAATTGTCGATGGCGACGCAGCCGGTGAGCCGGACGGCGGGGACTTTGAGATCGAAGCCGCCGTCCTGGTTGCGGAGGGCGCGGCAGCGGACGAAGGCGACGTCGCGGGCGTTCTCCTCGATGACGAAGCCATCGCCGTTCTTGTAGCGGTTCTTTTGGAGCGGCATGAGGTGGTTGGCGGCGAGGCAGTCGGTGAAGGTGATCGCCGTATTGGCGGCGCCGGCGCTGTTGACGTTGAACCCGAACGGCAAGAGTTCGGTCTTGGTTTCCCACCGCACGTCACCCTCCGAACAATCGGCGGTGCAGCGGGTGAAGGCGACGCGATCGCAGCCCTGATCGAGCCGGAACCCGTGTTTGGTGTAGCGCCGGAGGTCACAGCCAGTGAGGGAGACGTCGTCGCAGTCGGAAAGGTAGATTCCGTAGCGGGCGCGGGAGACATCGACGTCGTCGATGGCGATCCCGTTGCGCCCGGCGCCGCCGGCGACTGGTTTGGCCAGGACGGCGAAAGCGTATCCGTTGATGCGGAGGCCGGAGAGGTGGACGTGGGAGGCTCCCGGCCCCAGTTCGATGGCGGTGCCGCCTTTGGCCGGCCGCTCCTCCGACCAGTCTTCGCCCGCCAGCAACGGGAGCCCGCCACCGGTATCGACGCCTTCGATGCGCAGCGGCTCCGCCGCGGATCCTCCCCGGGATATCGTCAGGGAGGCACCGGAGTAGGTACCAC
>CAZKYJ010000246.1:6125-7086 GCA_964556355.1 uncultured Verrucomicrobiales bacterium
CTCCCTAGGAGGATCGGCCCCGCCCCCGCTGGAGGAAGCTCGGTCGGGAGGCGAACGAACGGCAGGGCATCCGGCCACCCGGAGCCGTCCCGCTCACCCGCTCCCCCGGGGGTGACGTGGAGGGTGCCCGCCGGGGCGAAGGACGCGTAGGCGATGAGCCCGAGGACGACGCTGGTTTTCATGCCCCATGATGGGAGGGCATTGGGCGAGGTAAAGCCAGAGGGTGAAACGGCCTGGATCCCGGTCACCCCTTGTCGCCCCCTGGGAATATCTCCTAGATAATGCTGGACTTTTGTGGCTGTCTTGATCCATAACCGAAGGGTCTCCCCTCAGCCCCAATGTTCCCCTTCGATGCTCTCCCTATCCGGCGTGCGCTCCAGTTCGCGCTCCCGCCTCTCCTCCTCCTCACCGGTTGCCCATCCGGCCACGGGCAATCCATCCCGGCCGCCACGCCCGACCTGGATCTCGTGCTTCCCGCCCGGCTGGAGACCGTCGTCCGGCAAGACGATGGCCGGATCTATGTCGGCGGTCTTTTCTCCTCGGTCAATGGCATCCCGCGCTCGTTTCTCGCCCGCCTCACGCCGACGGGACGGCTGGACACGACCTGGGCACCGCGGCTCGACGAGCGCCCGCTAGCGCTGGCCATCGCCGGAGAGTTCCTCTACGTGGCGGGTGGCTTCGGCACCGTCGACGGAACCAGCCGGGTATCGTTGGCACGCTTTGTCCGCGCCACCGGGGAGCTGGATCTCACGTGGGAGCCGGGGATCGCCCTGGTCAGCGGGTTCCGCCCGCTCCTCGGCGCCCTGTTGGTAGAAGACGGGTTCCTTTACGTGGGCGGGCAGCTCGCCCGTGTCCAAGGGCAGGAAGCCTTCGGCTGTGTCCGTTTCGATCTGGCGACGGGCGCGTTCGACCCGACGTGGCTGCCGGATATTCGTTTCAATAACAATTCTCCGGTGGCGGT
>CAZKYJ010000247.1:0-7085 GCA_964556355.1 uncultured Verrucomicrobiales bacterium
ACGACCCACCCCGGCGACGCGCCGCTGGCCGAGATCAAACCCGCGATGGTCGAGAAGGCGGTGGGACTGATCGAGGAGGCGAAGAAGGCGGGGTGCCACGCCGTCTGCCTGCAGGAGATTTTCTATGGACCGTATTTTTGCGCCGAGCAAGATGCGCGGTGGTACGAAACGACGGAAACGATCCCCGACGGCCCGACGACCCAGCTGATGTGCGAGACGGCCAAGCGCCTGGGCATGGTACTCGTCGTGCCTATCTACGAGGTCGAACTGCCCGGCGTCTACTACAACACGGCGGCGGTGATCGATGCGGACGGCACCTATCTCGGAAAATACCGGAAACACCACATCCCGCACTGCGCACCAGGGTTCTGGGAGAAATTCTACTTCCGCCCCGGCAACCTCGGCTACCCGGTCTTCGAAACGGCGGCCGGAAAAATCGGCGTCTACATCTGCTACGACCGGCATTTCCCCGAAGGTGCCCGGGCGCTCGGCCTCAACGGCGCCGAGATCGTATTTAACCCGTCGGCGACGGTCGCCGGGCTCAGCGAGTACCTCTGGAAGCTCGAACAGCCGGCCCACGCGGTCGCCAACGCCTATTTCATTGGCGCCATCAACCGGGTCGGCGTGGAACAACCCTGGGGGATCGGCGAGTTTTACGGGCAGTCCTATTTCTGCGACCCGCGCGGACAGTTCCTCGCCACCGGCTCGCGGGACACCGACGATCTGGTGGTGGCCGACATGGATATCGACCAGATCACCGAGGTGCGCAACGTCTGGCAATTCTATCGCGACCGGCGCCCGGATTCCTACGACGTTCTGGTTGCGCCCTGACGGAGCACGGCAACGCTAGCGGCCGTGGCGCTGAACGAACGCAACAAGGAAATCATCGAACGGATCGAGGCGGGCGAAACGCAGTTTTCCCTCGCCAAGGAGTTCGGGATTTCGCGGCAGGCGATCAATTTCCTCTGGAACCGCTACAAGAAGGAGGGCGACGAAGTGTTCGTCCTGAAGACGAAAGGAGCCAAGAAAGCGCAGCCGCTCACGAAGTCGCAGATCGAATTCTGCAAGGACGCGTTCCAGAACAAGGTTCCCGCCGATTTCGACCTGGCCGACCCCGGTGAGGGCTGGGGGGTCGAACAGATGCAGGCGCTGGTCAAAGAAACCTACGGATTCCACGTGCGGGTGAACCGGATGCGCGCGCACATGGTGCGCTGGGGCTGGGAACCGCCGACCCTGCTCGACGAGGAGAAATTCGATCCCGAGTTCATCGCCTACCTCAATTCCCCACAGGCCAAGGAGCTGGCGAGGAAGGAGGCCGAGTACATCGAGCGTTCGGAAGCGGAGCGGGCGAAACGCCCGAAGCGGGGTCGCGGGCGCCCCCGGAAGATCCCGCTTCCGGAAGTGCCGGACGAGGACGACGAGGACAGTTATGCGCTACCCGACGTCGAGGAGATGAAACGCGCGAACGCGGAGACACTCAAAAAGGTCAAGATGGCGCGCTGCCCGGCACCGGGAGTCCGCACGGGGAAACACGCCAAGGCGAAGTCGAATGTCACCAAGCCGAAGCGCCGGAAAAAGGGGAAAAAGCGGCGCTGAGAGGGCGGCGGCGGCCGCGATCACCCCTCCCCGAGCGCCCGGACGTGCGCCGCAGCCGCTTGGGCGAGCCCCCCGATGTTGTAACCTCCTTCGAGGACGCTGACGAGGTGGCCGTCCGCATACGCGTCGGCCACCCCGAGGAGGATTCTCGTCAGCTCCACGAAGTTCTCGTCGCTGAGCGTCAGGCCGCCGAGCGGGTCACCGTGCCGCGAATCGAAGCCGGCAGACACCAGCACCAGACCGGGACGGAATTCCTCCATGGCCGGGACGAAGCGGTCGCGGAAAGCGGCGCCGATCTCACGCATCCCACCTCCGGCCGCGACGGGGACGTTCAGCGTGGTGCCTTGGCCGTCGCCGCGGCCGGTCTCGTCGGCCGCTCCGGTGCCTGGGTACCACGGTGACTGGTGGGTCGAAAAATAGTAGACGCTGCCGTCCTCGTAGAAAATGTCTTGGGTTCCGTTCCCGTGGTGGACATCCCAATCGATAATGACCACCCGCTCGATCCCGTGCTTGGCCTGTGCGTAACGGGCGGCTACGGCCACGCTGTTGTAGACGCAGAATCCCATCCCGCGCGCGGCGGTAGCATGGTGCCCAGGAGGGCGGACGGCGCAGAAGGCGTTATCGACGGTGCCGGCCATGACCGCATCGACCGCGCCGGTCAGCGAGCCGGCAGCCGTGCGCGCCACCAACTCCGAGTCCGGGCAGACCACGGTGTCGCCCGTCGAAAGCTCGCGACGCCCCTCCGCCACCTCCCGCTTGACGAGGGCGAGGTAGTCCGCGGTGTGAACCCGGGCGAGATCCTCGTCCGTCGCGCTCCCGAGAGGCAGCATCGCCAGCTGACCGACGAGCCCCTCCTCGGTGAAATGCGCCGCCACCCCTTCGAGTCGGCCGGGCGTTTCGGGATGCCCCGCGCCGGTGCGGTGCCTCAAGAATAGGTCGTCGAGAACGAGCCCCGTTCGCTTCTTCATACCGCCTACTAAGGCACGAATGTGCCCGAATGGAACCCGGGCTATCGGCGACGCCGACGGAGCATGAGCAGTCCACCGGACACCGCGAGAAGTATCCCCCGGCCTGGCTCGGGAACGGGTGCGGTGTCGATCTGCAGCGCCCCGATGTAGGCGAACCCACCGCTCCCGGGAGCGACGGTCAGCACCAGCTCGTCCGACGGGTTGGGCGAATCGGCCAACACGGCGAGGGTGCCGCCGTTGTCGATCGAGGTCAAAACGTTGTACTCGATGGTCGCGCTCCCCGCTCCCGCCAGGGTGTAGAACGTCGTCCGCGCCGGGCTGGCGTTCCGGTAGGCGTAGATGCTGAAGGTGTAGCGCGTGTTGGCATCGAGCCCTTGAAAGGTGAGCGTCGGCACCTGCCCCGAGCCGTTGGACCAGAGGGTGTCCCTCCGGGCCGATCCGACATCCAGGAGCCCGAGGTTGCTGAGGCTCCCCGAATCGCCGGCATCGTTCGAATTCATCCCGAAGGTATCGCCGAGGTTCGTGGGATACTGGAAGTTCATGCTGAGCCCGAGCGCCCCGCTGTTCGTGACGTCCACCAGCGGCACCGTCCCGCTGCGGGGGCCTCCGCCGTTCGCCGTCAGGTTGTTCCACTGGTTGGTGCCGTCGTTGCCTGTCGGGTTGGCCGGGGTACCGAAATCGATCAAAAAGGTCGCGGCCGACAGAGCTGGCACGGCGAGGCTCCAGGCGATCGCTACGGAGAGGGGGCGGAGTATGCGGGTGGTCTTTGAGGTGTTCATAATGGGGCGGTTGGAATCCGTTGATGCCAGAGTGTCTCCCCGCTCGAGGGTACCACAATTTTTTGCGCCCCCCTCCCCGCGCGAGGAGGGAGCGGCGCGCGGATCGATTGCAGCCTTTGCCCAGATCGAGCATCATCGCCTTGCCGGATCGGGGATCGCCCTCCATAATCGCGCTCCCATGAAGAGCGCACCCACGACCATCCGCATCGGACTTGCCGGGCTCGGCAATGTCGGCGCCGGTGTCTACAAGAACCTCATCAAGAACGGCGATCTCCTCCGGGAGCGCACGGGCGTCGATATCGCGGTGACCCGCGTCGCCGTGCGTGACCTGGCGAAGGCCCGCGATGCCAAGGTTCCGCCCGACCGGGTCACCACCGACCTCCTCTCCCTCACCACCGACCCCGACATCGACATCATCGTCGAGCTCATCGGGGGCACGGCCGCCGCGCGGGACCTCGTCACGGCGGCACTCCGGGCAAAAAAGCCCGTCGTCACGGGCAACAAGGCACTTCTCGCCGAACACGGCATCGAACTGATCGCTCTCGCCGAGAAGGAGAACGTCCCCCTCTACTTCGAAGCGGCCGTCGCCGGCGGGATCCCGATCATCAAAGCGGTCGGCGAGGCGCTGGTCGGGAACCGCATCGAATCGATCCACGGGATCATCAACGGCACGTGCAACTACATCCTGACGCGGATGAAGGACGCCGGCCTGCCCTATGCCGAAGCGCTCGGTGAGGCCAAGGACCTGGGCTACGCCGAGGCGGACCCCACGCTCGACATCAACGGCTGGGACGCCGCCCACAAGGCGATTATTCTCGCGTGGCTCTCCTATGGCCGCTGGCCCGATCCCCAGCAGATCCACGTCGAGGGAATCGAGACCATCGCCGCCGAAGATATCGCCTTCGCCCACCGCCTCGGCTACGCCATCAAGCTCATCGGCGTCGTGAAGCCCGGCGCCAACGGCTCGGTCGAGGTCCGGGTGCAGCCTTCCCTCGTCCGCGCCGACCACATTCTGGCGAGTGTGAACGGCGTCTTCAACGCCCTCGTCGTGCGCGGCGACGTCGTGGGCGAGACGCTTTTCTACGGCTCGGGCGCCGGCCAGGACGCCACCTCCAGCTCGGTCATCGCCGACCTCGCCGATGCCGCCAACAATATCGCCCGCGGCACGCGGTTCGAGGGGTTCCTCCCCCACGGCGAGTTCGGAACGACCGTCCCGCTGGAGGACACGGTCTCCGAATACTACCTCCGCCTGCACGTCGAGGACACCCCCGGTGTCATCGCCCAGATCGCCTCGATTCTCGGCGACAGGGACATCGGGATTCTCTCGATCATCCAGCCCGATACTGAAGACGACGCGCTCAGCGGAGAAAAGGGTGCCACCCTCGTCCTCACCCTTCACGAGGCCAAATTCGGCACGGTCCAGTCCGCCCTCGCCGAGATTAAAGCGCTGGCCTGCAACCGCTCCGAACCCGTCCTCTACCGCGTCGAGACCCTTTGAGGGATGGGGAGCCCGGTGCCCCCAGCGCACAGCTTCCCGATCCAGAATCCCATCCCCAACCTCAGAACGATGCTTTTTGAATCGACCCGCGGATCATCCGAGCCGCTCGGATTCGCCGGCGCCTTCGCCGCCGGGCTGGCCCCCGACGGCGGGCTCTACGTGCCCGAATCATTGCCGGACGTCACGCCGCTGCTCGGGGCTCCAGTCCCCTACCCGGCGCTCGCCTCGGCATTTTTTGCACTGTTCGATACGGATCACACCGCCGACGAACTCGGCGCGCTCATCGAGAGATCCTACGCCGACTTCGATGCCCCCCTCGTCCAGCTCGACAATAACCTCCACGTCCTCGAACTCTTCCACGGCCCGACTTTGGCTTTCAAGGACTTCGGCCTCCAGCTGGTCGGCAACCTTTTTGAAGATCAGATCCGCCGCACCGGCCGCGCGATCAACGTGCTCGGCGCCACCTCCGGCGATACCGGCTCCGCCGCCATTCACGGGCTCGCCCACAAACGGGGCGTCAACGTCTTCATCCTCTACCCCGAGGGACGCGTCTCGCCGCTGCAGGAGCGTCAGATGACCTGCACCGGAGCGCCCAACATTTTCCCCATCCGCATCCAGGGCTCGTTCGACGACGCCCAGGAGATCGTCAAAACCCTCTTCGGCGATCTCCCGTTCAAACGGGAGGTCGGGCTCAGCGCCATCAACTCGATCAACCTCGCCCGCGTCCTCGCCCAGAGCGTCTACTACCTCGCCGCCCACCTCCAGCTTCCGGCCGGCAGCCCGCCGCCGCGTTACATGGTACCGACCGGGAACTTCGGCAACGTCCTCGCCGGGTGGCTCGCCCATAAGATGGGGCTCCCCGCCGCCGGTTTCACGGTCGCCACCAACCAGAACGACCTCCTCTTCCGGCTCTTCACCACCGGCCGCTACGCACCCGGCACCGTCGCCCCGTCCCACGCGCCGTCGATGGACATCCAGGTCGCCTCAAATTTCGAACGCCTCCTCTATCTCCAGCTCGGGCGCAACGGCTCCCGTACCGCCCAGCTCATGGCCACGTTCAAAGCGGAACGCGCCCTCGATTTGCCCGACTTCGATCCCGATACTTTCGCCGCTACCCGCACGGACGATGACGCGATTCTGGCGAATATCAGACTCGCCCACCAGCGGTTCGGCTACATCGCCGACCCCCACACCGCCTGCGCGTTCACCGGCGTCAACCCGCACGAGCCCACCGTCCTCCTCGCCACCGCCCACCCCGCCAAGTTCCCCGACGTCATCGAGCAGGCCATCGGCCTCCACCCAACCCATCCGACCCTCGAAGCGCTCAAGACGGCGACTCCCCGCCTCCACGAACCGGGCTCAAATGCCGATGCTGTTCGCGACTTCGTCATGGATCATCAAAGCTCTTACTAAGAGTATTTTTTTGCGCGCTTTGGCCATATTTTGCCATTAAAACGCAATATTTTGCGTTTTATATTTTATTTATATTGAGCAATATTTAGCGCATAAAGCTTGTTTTTCACCATAATGCATATTATTTTGTGCATTGTGGACTTTTACAATTGCAGTGATTCGGGGATTGCCGCCGAGCTTGGTCGGCGGCTCCGGCGCGAGCGTTTGAACCGCAACATCACCCAGGCGCAGCTGGCCGACCGCGCCGGGATCGGTCGGCGCACGCTCCAGAATGCTGAGCGCGGCGAGGGCACGGCCCTGCCCACCCTCATCGCCATCCTCCGCGCGCTCGACCTCCTCCACCGCCTCGATGCCTTGCTCCCCGAGCCCGAGGCCAGCCCGGTCGAGCTCGCCAAGCTCCACGGCGACCGGCGCCAGCGCGCCTCGGGATCTCCCCCCGGGGATGCCCCGGCGCCCGAACCGTGGACCTGGGGGGAATAGGAGCCCCCCATGCCCGTCGAGACCGCAGAAGTCGTCCTCTGGGGACGCACCATCGGAGCCGTCGCGTGGAACGCGGCGCGCCAGCTCGGAGCCTTCGAATACGCACCGGCCTTCCGCCGCAGCGCCGCCGTCCAGCCCTCGCCGATCCACCTGCCGGTGAGCGACCGCATTTTCACTTTCCCGAGTCTGGCGCGCGCATCGTTTCACGGCCTGCCCGGCATGCTCGCCGACTGCCTCCCCGACCGGTTCGGCAACCTCCTGATCGACGCCTGGCTCGACCGGACGGGGCGCGACCGCACCACCTTCTCCCCTGTCGAACGCCTCTGCTACATCGGCACGCGAAGCATGGGA
>CAZKYJ010000248.1:0-3833 GCA_964556355.1 uncultured Verrucomicrobiales bacterium
GGGCGACCCGCCCGCCGCCATGCGATATACCGAGGCGCGATTGACCCACTTGGGCAACGTCCTCATGACCGACCTCGACAAGGAAACGGTCGATTTCGTCCTGAACTACGACGAGACGCGGAAGGAGCCCAGCGTCCTTCCCGCGTCGATCCCCAATCTTCTCGTCAACGGTGGCACCGGGATCGCCGTGGGCATGGCCACGAACATCCCACCCCACAACCTGGGCGAGGTCGTCGAGGGGATCTGCGCGCAGATCGATAACCCGGCGATCTCGATCGCCGAACTGCGCGAGTTTATCAAAGGACCCGATTTTCCCACCGGTTGTACCATCCTCGGCCTGTCGGGCGTGCGGAGCTACACCGAGACCGGGCGCGGGAGTATCCGCGTCCGGGGGTCCGCGGAGATCTTCGACACGGGCACGCGTGAGCAGATCATCATCACCGAGATCCCGTTCAACGTGAACCGGGCCACCCTCGTCGAGCGCATCGCCGAGCTGGTCAATACCAAGATCATCACCGAGATCAGCGCCGTCCGCGACGAGTCGGATGAGAACACCCGGGTCGTCGTCGACCTCAAGCGTGACGCCCGCTCCCAGGTGGTGTTGAACAACCTCTACAAGCACACCCAGCTCTCGACCACGTTTCCGGTCAACATGCTGGCCATCGACAACCGCCGTCCCAAGCTGCTCAACCTCAAGGAGGCGCTCACCTGCTATATCGAGCACCGCCGGGAAGTCATCGTCCGGCGCACCCGCTATCTCCTCCGCAAGGCCGAAGACCAGGCGGAAAAGCTCGAGGCCTACCTCCTGGCCCTCGCGCATCTCGACGAGTTCATCCAGATCATCCGGAACTCGGCGAACCGCGAGGAGGCGCGCACCAAACTGGCCGCCTACCGGTTCCCGGAGAAGACCGCCGAGGGCCTCGGGATCCTCATCCGCGGCCAGGCTTCCATCGTCGACGGCGAGTACCTCTTCACCGAGAGACAGGTGGACTACATCCTCGAGCTGAGGCTCTACCAGCTCACCGCCCTCGAGCGCGACAAGATCAAGGGCGACTATGATGCCGTCCTTGCGACCATCACCGACCTCCTGGATATTTTGGGCAGCGAGCAGCGCGTCCTCCAGATCATCAAGGACGAGCTGAACGAGATTAAGGAGAAGTTCGCCACTCCCCGTCGCACCGGCTTCGCCGCTGAGGAAGGGAACATGGATGACATCGACCTCATCGCTAATGAGCCGAATATCATCACCATCAGCCATCGGGGTTACATCAAGCGGACCGCCACCGCCGAGTTCCGCACCCAGGCGCGGGGTGGCAAGGGGCTGAAGGGCATGGTCACCCGGGAAGCGATCGATGAGGACGACGAAAAAGATTTCGTCGAGACCCTCTTCTCGGCCTCGAACCACGACTACCTCATGTTCTTCACGAACACGGGGCGGGTTTACGTCGAGCGCGTCTACCAGATCCCCGAGATGAGCCGCACATCGAAGGGCCGTTCGATCCGCAACCTGCTCAACCTCCGCCCCGAGGAAAAAATTGCCACCACCCTGCGCGTGGAGGCCGTGCTGGAGGGGCTCGATGACAATACCTGGGAGCAGGAGGACAAGTTCGTCCTCTTCGCGACCCGCGACGGAACCGTGAAAAAGACGGCCCTGGCCGACTTCCGGAACTACCGCAAAGACGGGATCATCGCCATCCGCATCGACGAGGGCAACGAGCTGTTTGCCGTACGCCTCACCAGCGGGAGCGACGACATCTGCCTCGTCACCCGCAATGGCCTTTGCGTCCGCTGCAACGAGAGCACGATCCGCACCAGCGGTCGCCCGTCCCGCGGCGTCGCCGGTATCCGCCCGCGCGACGAAGACCGCGTCGTCGGGATCGCCGTCGTCACGACGGAAGACAAGTTCCTCATCGTTAGCGAACGGGGGCTGGGCAAGCGCACTCCCTTCGACGACTTCCCGACCAAGGGGCGTGGCGGCAAAGGGATGATCGCCATGAAGACCACCGAGCGCACCGGCAAGGTGGCCGGCGCCATCGTCATCGGCGAGGCTGACGACGTGATGTTGATGACATCCAGCGGCCAGAGCGTCCGGATCAACGCGTCGGGAATCAGCACGCTCGGAAGGGCGGCACAGGGCGTGCGCCTCATGCGCCTCGGTGAGAAGGAGCAGATCCAAGACGTCGCACGGGTCTTCCCCGAGGAGGAATCCGCCGACGAAACGAGTGAAAATATCGATGGCACCGAAACGCCCCCCGAATCATGAAACGCTATCTCCTCATGGTGATCCTGTTGCTCACGGGTCTGGCATCGGCCGCGGATCCAGTCTATAAAAACCTTGACGCGGAGGAGTCGGCCGCGCTTCTGGCGGCGGACGAGCCGGTGACGGTCCTCGATGTCCGCCGGGCCGGCGAGTTCGCCGAAGGTCATCTCAAGGGCGCCAAGAACATCGATTTCCTCCAGCCCGACTTTGCGGACAACCTCCGGGAGCTCGACCGCGAGAAGCCGTATCTCGTGCACTGCGCGGTCGGTGGGCGCAGCACGAAAGCGCTGGCGCAATTGCGGGAACTCGGCTTCGTCCGCGTCTACCACCTCGACGGCGGGATGAAAGCGTGGCTGGCGGCTAACCAGCCGGTGGTCAAGGACTGATCCGCTCCGGGCACCCGGATCACCCGGGCCACATCAGCCGCTCGATCACATCCGCGAGAGCCTCGGCGCTGACGGCACTCTCCAGAAGCAGGTGACGGGGGTCGTCCGGTCCGGCCTCCCACCGGTTCGTGCCGTTGTCGAAGATGTGGTTCCGCCCGCCCCTCCTCAGCGAGAAGAGCTCGCCCTCGCCCTCGACCGCGAAAAGGAGCGCCACCTGGTCCCAGCTCGGGCGTTCGCGCTTCTCGCCGAGATAGAGATCATAGCCGAGACGGACGGGATGGTGCTCAGGAGCCTGGTCGCGCAGGCGCTCGCCGGTCAGGACGTCCTCGCCGAGGCCGGAGAAAACGATCGGGGTCGGCCAGTCCCGCACCGCCCCAACGGCGGCGCGGGCGTCAGGTTTGAAGTTTCCATATTCCTTGGGGTCGAGGTGCTCCGGGTAGCGGCCGCCCATGCAGACCCAACGCGCGACTTTCGCCGCCACGAGCGCGCGTCCTCCGAGCGACGAATGGCGGTCGGGCGCACTCGCGAGAAGGGCGTGCAGGTTCGTCAGATAGCCGACGGTGACCACGGTGACCGAGCCGTCGGCGGCGGACGCCAAGGCGCCGCGCGCGATCCCGACGGCGTCCGCGGCGGTTTCCGCCACCAGGTCGTGGGGGAAGGCCGCGGCGATTTCGGCGGCGTAGCGAGAGCCGCGTCTCGTGGAAGCACCCCCGCCCTTGGGAACGCCGATGGGAAGATCCGGCCGTCCGTAGAAAGTATTGACGGCATCGAGACAGGCAGCGGAGGCGGGCAGCTTCGAGGAGACGAGCGTGGCCAGGATCGCGACCTCGTCGCGGTCCGCCAGCGTGTGCAGCATGGCGAGCGCGCCCAGATCGTCGCAGTCGGTGTCGAGATCGGTGTCGAACAATATCGGTATCGGTCCGGCGACCGTGGCGGTGGCGGCGGCGAACAGGGCGGTCGTCAGGAGTCGGATGAAATTCATGGGCGTGCGGGGGCGGGGGAGACGGGGGCGACCGACTCACGTTCGATCAGCGTTGCCGGGAGCACCACCGATTCGGGCGCGGTCGCCCCCAACAAGAGATCGACGGCCCGGGCGGCCATCTCGCCCGTCGGCTGGACGACGGTGGTGAGAGGGGGGCGGAGAAAAGACGACCAGGGTTGCTCGTCGAACGCGACCACCGTGGCGA
>CAZKYJ010000248.1:3843-6313 GCA_964556355.1 uncultured Verrucomicrobiales bacterium
GGAGGCGGCCTGGAGGAATCCGAGAATGCCCTGACCCCCGAGCGTGATCACGGCGGTCGGGCACCGGTCGGCACCGAGGAGGGTGCGGGCGGCCGCCAGCCCCGCCTCGCTGGAAAACCCGTCGCCGGCGACCGGGCTGGCGGCGGAATCGATGCCCGCTTCTTCCAGGCAGCGACGGACGCCCCGCAGCCGCTCGCCGTCGGTGTGGGCGTCCGGCCTCCCCCGGAGGCAGCCGATTCGTCGATGCCCCGCCGCAACCAGGTGGGCGGCGGCCAGTCGGCCCGCTCCGAAGTTGTCGAGCGTGACCGTGCCAGCGGTGCCCACCAGCCGCGGGGGAACCCGATCCAGCAGGACGGCCGGCGGGCCGCCCCGGCCTACCAGATCGACGATCTCCTCGCCGCCGGCGCCCACCGGCGCGATCATGATCCCGTCCAGACGCCGGCTCCGGACGGCCTCAAGCAGCCTGGCCTCGACGGAGGGATCCTCGTTCGAATCGCTTAGCAGGAGAGCGATGCCGTGACTCCGAAGCCGGAGTTCGACCTCGCGGGCAAGCCCCGAAAAAAACGGGTTGGTAATATCCGGAACCACCAGTCCAACCATCCCGGTCCGGCCGTTCCGCAGCCCCGCGCCGATGGCATCCGCGACCACGGCATGGCGCCGAGCCGCCTCCCGAACCCGCTCTTCCGTGCGTCCGCTGATCCGATGTTTCCTCGCCGCTCCGGTCAGCACCCGCGAAACCGTCGTGGACGAAAGATCGAGGTGAGCCGCCAGTTCAGAAATGTTCATCCGTCCCTAAACTAGTCCCGTTCTCCGAAAAAACCATTTGCGCAATCGATTGCGCAGGCGCAGTGATCTACCCGTGAACCCTCGTCCCCGCCTGAATTCTGCCGTCGTCCGAATCTTCGGGCGCGTTGTTACGCTCTTTGCACCCATCGTCCTCGGAGCCTGTGGCGACCGGGTCGCCGAATCGGGAGCGCCGGCTGGGGATGGTGATCGTCCGGTCGTTGCCCTCGTCATGAAATCGTTGGCCAACGAGTTTTTCAAAACGATGGCCGAGGGGGCGGAAGCCCACCAGCGGGAGCATGCCGGCAGCTACGAGCTCATCGTCAACGGGATCAAAAACGAGACCGATCTCACCGCGCAGGTCGACCTCGTGGAGCAGATGGTGGCCCGCGGGGCGGACGCCATCGTCATCGCACCGGCCGACTCCAAGGCGCTCGTCCCGGCGCTCCGGAGGGCGAGCGAGGCGGGTGTGGTCGTCGTGAACATCGACAACAAGCTCGACGGTGCGGCGCTGGAGGACAGCGGCCTTGCGGTGCCCTTTGTCGGGCCGGACAACCGGGAGGGCGCCAAGATGGTCTGGGACGCAGTCGCCGCAACACTGGCCGCGGGCGACAAGGTGGCGATCATCGAAGGGGTGCCGACGGCGTTCAACGGGATCCAGCGTCGCCTCGGGTTCGAGGACGCCATGGCGGCGGCCGAACTCGAGGTGGTCGGGATCCAGTCGGGAAACTGGGAGATGGCCGAGGCCAACACGGTGGCGTCCGCGCTGCTCGGCGAGCACCCGGACTTGAGGGCGATCCTCTGCGGCAACGATTCGATGGCACTGGGTGCGGTGGCGGCCGTGCGCGCGGCGGGTTTGGAAGGCAAAGTGGCCGTCGCGGGATTCGACAACATCAGCGCGATCGGGCCGATGATCGAAAGCGGCCAGGTGGTGGCGACCGCGGATCAGCACGGCGATGCGCTGGCCGTCTACGGGATTGAAGCAGCGCTGCAGATCCTCGCGGGCGAGGCGGAGCCCGAGGATCGCAAAACCGCCGTCGACCTCGTGACGAAGTGAAGGGGGGCGACGAGATCGTCCTGCGCGTCCGCGGATTGGAGAAAGCCTACAACGCGCCCGTCCTCCAAGAGTTCGATTTCGATCTCCACCGGGGCGAGGTGCACGCGTTGGTCGGGAGCAACGGGGCGGGGAAATCGACCTTCGCACGCATCCTGGCGGGTTTGGGCAGGCGCGACCGCGGCGCGATCGAGCTGCACGGGAAGCCCCACGATCCCGCCGGAAAAGCGGCCGCCACCCGCGCCGGCGTCGGCATGGTCCTCCAGGAACTCAATGTCATCCCGACGCTGACGGTGGCGGAGAACATCTTTCTCGGCCGGCTGCCGTCCCGCGCTGGCATCCTCGACCGGGGCAAGCTCTACGCCGATGCCAAGGTTGCGCTCGACCGTGTCGGCCTCGGCGGTCTTGATCCCGCGCGCCCGGCAGGAGCGCTCGGCGTCGGCCATCAGCAGCTCATCGAGATCGCGGGTGCTCTGGCCGGGCAGTTGTCGGTGCTCATCCTCGACGAGCCGACGGCCGCGCTGACGGCGTTGGAGATTGAGAAACTCTTCGAGAACATCTCACGGCTCCGCGGCCAGGGCGTCTCGATCATCTATATCAAGTCTACGCGCGAGCTGAGCTTTCCCCCAGACT
>CAZKYJ010000248.1:6323-7076 GCA_964556355.1 uncultured Verrucomicrobiales bacterium
ATCGGATGGACGAGATCGCGCGCATCGCCGACCGCGTCACCGTTCTCCGTGACGGGCGGCGAATCGCCACGCACGATGCGGCAGCCGTCGGTGTCGATCAGCTCGTGCGCGAGATGTCCGGGCGCGCGATCGCGGGACGCGGTGCGCGGGTCGGCCGCGGCGGCGGTGCGGTGGCGCTTCGCGTCGATCGCCTCTGCGCAGGGAGCGCGGTGCAAGCGGTCAGCTTCGAGGTGGCCGAGGGCGAGATTCTGGGGATCGCCGGGCTGGTCGGTTCCGGGCGGACCGAGACGCTCCGCGCGATCCTCGGTGCGGATCCCGCCACCGGCGGCCACGTCTATGTGGGGCGGAGCGACGTGCCACTGCGACGGCGTTCCCCCGCCGATGCGGTGGCGGCGGGGATCGGGCTCGTGCCCGAGGACCGCAAGGCGGGGGGGCTGCTCGGTCCGCTGTCGGTCACCGCCAACACCACGCTTTCCACCCTCTCGCGCCACGCCCGTGCCGGGATCCTCTCGCGGCGGTCCGAGGCGGACGCCGCCGGGGAGGTGACTGACCGCCTAACGGTGAAGCGGGACTCGCTCGACCAGCCCGTCGGCTCGCTCAGCGGTGGCAACCAGCAGAAGGTGGTCATCGCCCGCTGGCTCCTGCGCGACTGCGTTGTCCTCCTTTTTGACGAGCCCACCCGCGGGATCGACGTGGCGGCCAAGGCGGCGATCTATCGGTGCCTCGATTCCTTGCCCGAAGATGGCAAGGCGC
>CAZKYJ010000249.1:0-7067 GCA_964556355.1 uncultured Verrucomicrobiales bacterium
CGCCTCGTCCTCCACCGCCTTGTCCCGCACCACCACGCAGTGAGGGTTCCCCACGCTGGCGGCACAGAAGGTGAGGGTCTCCCCGCCGATCTCGATGGTCTCATCGATCGCGGAAAACGTCACCTGTCCCATTTCGACGGTCGCGATTCGCCCGCCCGGGTGCATTTGGGACGAGACCAATCCCCCGTCGGTCTGCACCTCGAAGGCGTCTTCGCCGACCAGGCCGTTATCCCACAGGTAGCGGGAAAAAATTCGCAAGCCGTTCCCGCTTTTCTCCGCCACGCTGCCGTCGGGGTTGTAGATCTTCAGCGCGAACGGCTCCCCTTCCACCACCTTGCCGGGACCCCAGAGAATCCCGTCCGATCCGACGCCGTAGTTCCGGTGGCAGATCCGCACCACCTCCTCGGTCGATAGATCCCGGCCGGCCTCGGCGGGATCCATGACGATGTAGTCGTTGCCCAGAGCGTGGTACTTGTAGAAGGCGAGTCGTTGGTCCAAAACCATGGCGCCCGAGTCTCGCCCTTCGCCTTGCCCCTCGCAAAAGAAAATCCCGATTTTACCACTCCCGGCACGAGGCTCATTTTTCCGGTTGCACACCGGCGCTCCCGCGCCCATACTCCCGGCCCTTCAGATTTCCACGACCATGGCATACGCGATTTTCAAAACAGGCGGCAAGCAGTACAAAGTCTCCGAGGGAGACAAGATTGATGTCGAGCGCCTCGATCTCGCCGTCGGCGACGAGACCACCTTTAACGAGGTGCTCTTCACCAGCGACGGCTCCGAGTGCAAGACCGGGCTCCCGTTCATCGACGGCGCCACCATCACTGCCGAGGTCATCGATCAGCACCGTGCGAAGAAGGTCACGGCCTTCAAATTCCGCCGGCGCACCGGCTACCACAAGACCCGCGGCCACCGCCGCCAGCTCACCCGCTTGGCCATTAAGTCCATCTCACTCTAAGTTCACCTCCCCACCTCCCCGTTTCCCATGGCTCATAAAAAAGGACAAGGTTCCGTCAAGAACGGTCGCGATAGCCGCTCCAAGCGCCTCGGCGTGAAAAAGTTTGGCGGCGAGAAAGTCATCGCCGGCAACATCCTCATCCGCCAGAACGGCACGAAGTGGCATCCCGGCAAAGGCGTTGGCCTCGGTCGCGACTACACCATCTTCTCGCTCATCGACGGCAGCGTGATGTTCGACCGCGACGGCCGCCGCATCAACGTGGTTCCGGCCGAGTAGCCGGCCTCCCCGCCCACTTCCAGCCAAAAACCCCCGAACCCTGCCGTGGCTTGACCGCGGCAGGGTTTTTCGTGCCCCCGGTCCGGCAACCTTCCAGCTGCATCGATCCCGCCGATGTTCCACGTCGTCCTCTACCAGCCCGAGATCCCACCGAACACCGGCAACATCGGGCGTCTCTGCCTCGCTACGGGATGCCGCCTCCACCTCGTCCGACCGCTCGGTTTCCAGCTCGACGACAAATCCCTCCGCCGGGCGGGACTCGACTACTGGCAGCATCTCGACGTCCAGCTCTGGGACTCGCTCGACGCGGTTTTGACCGCGGCCGCCCCATCCGCCCGGATCTACTACCTCACCACCAAAACGGACCGGCCGCACTGGGACGCCCGGTTTTGTGAAGGCGACTACCTCGTCTTCGGCCCCGAGACCCGCGGCCTGCCCGATGAGATCCTCGCCGCCCATGCCGAGACCTGCCTCACCCTCCCGATGGCCAACCCCGGCGATCACGTCCGCTCCCTCAACCTGGCAACCGCCGCGGCCGCCGTCGTCTACGAGGCCCTCCGGCAGACCCGTCGCTAGTGTAGCCCCGGGGCCATCCCGCCCCGGCCGCACCCCCGGATTCCCGCTTGCACGCCCCGCGCAAATCCGATACCCTCACATTAGCCACATGTTAGGATCGGCCGCACCGCCCCGTCCCGCGTAACCTAGCAAGCACACCACCCGCACCGCCATGCAAAAACCGCGCCCCACCTACGGCATCAGCCGGATTGACCAGCCCGAGAAAAAAAACCACGGCTACTATGTCCGTGTGACCCATCGCGGGAAGACCCAGCAGAAGTACTTCCCGGACAAAGCGCTCGGCGGGAAAACCAAGTCCCTCGCGGCCGCGAAAGAATTCCGCGACAAGATCGTTGCCAAGCTCCCGAAAGCCAAGCAGAACGCCGCGGCTGCCAAGAAGCGCCGCGTGAAGAAGAGCGGCGTCGTCGGCGTGACGCACGTTGTCTCGAAAGCCTTGGGCGACACCATCTACGAGTACTGGCAGGCCGCCTGGATCGATTCGGATAGCCGCCGGCGCACCGCCAAGTTCTCTATCACCAAGTACGGGAACGACGTGGCACTCGAAATGGCGAAAAAGGCGCGGCGCAAAGCGCTGCGCGCGGCCAAGAAAAAGAAGGACTCCTGACCCGGATGCTCACCGCCACCGGTCTCACCCGGTCGTTCCATATCGGCGCCAAGTCGATCGACGTTCTCCGGGGAATCGATGTTTCGGTGGCCGCGGGCGAGCGGCTCTTCCTGACCGGCCCGTCAGGCGCCGGGAAGACGACGTTGCTCTACGTCCTCGCCGGCCTCGAAAAGCCGGATTCCGGCACGGTCGAGGTCGCGGGCACCAACCTCTACGCCCTGCCCAAGGTGAAGCAGGCGGCCGTGCGAAGCGCGAAGATGGGCTACGTCTTCCAGAACTACGAGCTCCTCCCCGACCTCACGGCGGCGGAGAACGTCGCCCTCCCCGGGATGATCGCCGGGCGCCCCCGCCGGGACTGCCGCGAGCGGGCGGCCGCCCTGCTGGAGCAGGTGGGGCTCGCCCACCGCCTGAGCCACCTCCCGGCAGAGCTTTCGGGCGGCGAGCAACAGCGGGTCGCCATCGCCCGCGCCCTCGAGAACGACCCCGAGATCCTCTTCGCCGACGAGCCCACCGGAAACCTCGATTCCAAGACCGGCCACGAGGTCATTTCCATGCTTCTCTCGGTGGTTGCGGAATCGCGAAAAACACTCATCGTGGTGACGCACGACCGTTCCTTGGCCGCACTGGGCGACCGGGAACTGCACATCGCTGACGGGGTTCTCACCCCGTAGCTGTCGCCCGCCGCGCACCCACCCATCCCGATGAAAATCTATCTAGACGGCGCCATCGTCGATGAATCCGACGCCAAAGTTTCCGTGTTCGACCACGGGCTGCTCTACGGCGACGGCATCTTTGAGGGCATTCGCTTTTACAACGGTCGGGTCTTCGAGCTCGACGCCCACGTCCGCCGGCTCTACGAGTCGGCGCGCTGCATCCTTCTGGAGATCCCGCTCACCCCGGACGAGATGGTTGCCGCGCTGCTCGAGACGATCCGCGCGAATGGGCTCAGCGATGGTTACGTCCGACTCCTCGTCACCCGCGGCGTCGGCAGCCTCGGCCTCAACCCCTTCCAGTGCCCAAAAGCGTCGGTGATCATCATCGCGGCTAACATTAGTCTCTACCAACAGGAGGTCTACGAGCGCGGCTTGAAAATTGTCACCTGTTCGACCCGCCGTACCGCCCCCGCTGCCCTGAGCCCACAGGTCAAAAGCCTGAACTACCTCAACAACGTGATGGCCAAAGTGGAGGCCATCCATGCGGGTGCCGACGAGGGGCTCATGCTCAACGAGCAGGGCTATGTCGCCGAGTGCACCGGAGACAACATTTTCATCGTGAGGGACGGAATCCTGAAGACTCCGCCGGTTTCCGACGGCGCGCTCGACGGGATCACGCGCGATGTCATCCTCGAGCTGGCGGCCCGCGCAGACGAGCTGGGCATCCCCATCCGCGAGGCCGCCATGACCCGCTACGACATTTTCGTCGCCGATGAGTGCTTCGTCACCGGCACTGCCGCAGAGGCCATCCCCGCCGTCTCCCTCGACCAGCGCCCGATCGCCGACGGCACCCCCGGCCCGGTCACCAAGCGCGTGATCGCCCGCTTCCGCGAGCTCACCACAACGACCGGAACCCCGATCCACGAGACGATCCTCGCGTAGGATCTCCCGTCCGTCCGGGGCGGCCGCGGGCTCGGGTTCCCCGCCTCTCGAGTCCGAAGGCGTCCCCGCGGACGCCGACGGGGAACCCACCGTTCCCCACCTACGGCCGGGGCGGGTTCTCCCACGCATCCGTCGGTCGAGTTCGCCAGCCCTACCGGGGTTTCTCCGACCCGCCGTCGATAATCCCCCAGGCGCAGGATCGCCTGCTGCCTCCAGCATCCCACCGCCGGAGAGCATTCGCTGCCCCCCGCCCGCAACTCCCATGCGTAAGCCAATAAAGGAGTTTGTTCGCAAGCTTGCTCCAACCCCATTCTTACGTAACCTTGCTTAAGCAACACAATCGCCACAAATACCAACAGTCGGAACCGGCACTTGGTCGGCGATTCCCCTCAAAATGACCTGCGATTGCTGCGACAATAAAGCCACCGTTTTCCTCACCCAGATAGTCGGCGACAAGATGCAGAAGGTCAATCTCTGCGAAGCCTGCTCGAAGGAACAGGGGGTCACGGATCCCACCGGCTTTGCGCTCGCCGACCTCCTGACCGGGATCGGCGATGAGAAGCCCGTCCGTCGCCCGACGCGACCGAGGGAAGTCTCCTGCCCGGTCTGCGGCTTCACCCACACGGATTTCAAGAAGACCGGGCGGCTCGGCTGCGCGAACTGCTACACCGTCTTCCGCGATGGGGTCTCCGGCATCCTGGCCAACATGCACCGGGGCACCCATCACACCGGCAAGCGCCCCTCGACAGCGGGTCCGCCACCGCCCGAGGAGGACGAAGTCGAGGTACCGCCGCGCAAAAACGTTCCCGCGAAGGAGGTGGATCCCCCGCCATCCCCGTTCTCGGTTTCCGCCGACTCCCTCGACGACCTCCAGGCCGAGCTCGCCGCCGCCGTCGCCTCCGAGAACTACGAGAAAGCTGCCGACCTTCGAGACAAGATTCAGAAACTCCAATCGCCCTAGCCTGCCGTGCGCTTCAACACACTTCTGAAGAAGCCCGCCGAGTGGATGGCCTCCCCCGGCCCCCACGGGGACATCGTGATCACCTCGCGGGTCCGGCTCGCGCGGAACCTCGAGCATCTCCCCTTCCCCGGCTGGTCGGAAGAGGCCGAGCGCCGCGACGCCCTCGCGGAGATCTCCCCCGCCGTCCGGGAGCTCGGCGAGATGAAGGATTCCTTCGCCGAGGAACTTTCTGATCTCACGGCGCTACAGAAACAGGTGCTCGTCGAACGCCACCTGATCTCCCGCGAGCACGCCGCCCGCGGCACCGGCTCGGCCGTCACCATGAACCGGAAGCAGACGCTCTCGATCATGGTCAATGAGGAAGACCACCTCCGCATGCAGTCGATCCAGCCCGGCCTGAACCTTAAAGCCGCCTACAAGGCCCTCGACAAGATCGACTCCGAACTCGAGGAGAGCCTCCACTTCGCCTTCGACAACGACCTCGGCTACCTCACGGCCTGCCCGACCAATCTCGGTACCGGCATGCGTGCATCCGCCATGCTCCACCTGCCGGCGCTCGTGCTATCGGAGCAGATCAACCAGGTCATCCAAGCGGCCAACAAGATCGGCCTCGCCGTCCGCGGACTGTGGGGGGAAGGTACCGAGGCACTTGCCAACCTCTTCCAGATTTCCAACCAATCGACGCTCGGCCAGTCGGAGCCGGACATCATCTCGCGCCTCCACAAGGTGATCGAGCGGATCATCGAGAACGAGAAAAACGCCCGCTACAAGCTCGTCGACGAGCGGCCGACGATGCTCCGTGACCAGATCGGCCGCGCCTACGCGATTCTTCGCTACGCCCACGTGATCCCGTCCAAGGAGGCACTCAATCTGCTATCCATGCTGCGGCTGGGCATCGACCTAGAGATTTTCTCCTGGGAAGAGCACGGCCTGATCGATACTCTTCTCATGGACATCCAACCCGCCCATCTCCAAGTGGCCGCCAAACAAAAGCTGAGCCCGATCGCCCGCGACACCTTGCGGGCCGAGATCATGCGCCGGAAGTTGAAAACCCTCCCGGAACCCAGTACCCTACCCGAGCCGGGTGTCGACGACGCCGGCGATGCCTCCGAATCGTAACCTCCCAGTCTCTCCACCAAGCTCTTACCGTCCCTCTCAACGGACCATCCCATGATGAATAATTTCACACCCCGAGCCCAACAGGTCCTCGCCCTCGCCCGCAAGGAGGCCGACCGCTTCAACCACAACTACGTCGGGACCGAGCACCTCTTGCTGGGCTTGATCAAACTCGGCCAAGGCGTCGCCGTTAACGTCCTCCAAAAGATGGGGCTCGACCTTGAGACCGTCCGCTTCGAGGTGGAAAAACAGGTCGGTTCCGGACCGGAGACCAAGATGGTCGGAAACATCCCTTACACCCCCCGCGTGAAGAAGGTTCTCGCCCTGGCCGGAAAAGAGGCCAAGGCCCTCAACCATTCCTACGTGGGAACCGAGCACATCCTCCTCGGCCTCCTCCGCGAGGGCGAAGGTGTCGCCGCCCGCGTCCTCAAGTCGCTGGAGATCGACATCGAGCGCACCCGCAACGAGATCCTCAAGGAGCTCGACCCGAACTTCACCCCGTCCGATAGCGAAGAGGAAGACTTCGCCGAAGGGAATGCCCCGAGTGGCACCGGCGGTAAGAAGGAGACGAAGACTCCCGCCCTCCGCGCATTCGGACGGGACCTGACCGAGCTCGCCGAGAAGAGCACCCTCGACCCGGTCATCGGGCGTGCCGACGAGATCGAGCGCGTTATCCAAATCCTTTGCCGCCGCACCAAGAACAACCCCGTTCTCATCGGCGAGGCCGGCGTGGGCAAGACGGCCATTGTCGAGGGGCTCGCGCAGGAGATCGTGGTGTGGAACGTCCCCGAGATCCTTCGCGACAAGCGCGTCATTACTCTGGATCTCGCCCTCATGGTCGCCGGCACGAAGTTCCGCGGCCAGTTCGAAGAGCGGATCAAGGCGGTCATGGACGAGATCCGCCGGACCAAGAATGTCATCCTCTTGATCGACGAGCTGCACACGATCGTCGGTGCCGGATCGGCCGAGGGCGCGATGGAC
>CAZKYJ010000250.1:0-908 GCA_964556355.1 uncultured Verrucomicrobiales bacterium
GGAGAACGTCGCCTCGCAGTGCCGTATCTCGGAAAACTTCTGAGATTCGCTCTAGCTTTGGGCGGCGGCCTCCAGGATGGTGGCGGGCAAGGTGCGGACGCGGTAGTTCTCGGTCAGGATGATCTCGCTCACCGTGCCATCGGGACGCACGATGATGGCGGCCGATCTCGCGGCGTCACGCTTGCCAATGGGGTTTCCTCCCGGGTCGCGGAGGCCGAGGTGATCGACGAGGCGCCCGGTGGGGTCGACGGCGAACGGGAATGTGACCTTGGTGCGCGCCCGGGTTTCCGCCGCTTCCTCCGGTTCCTCCATCGAGACGGCGATGATACCGACGTTGGCCTGGTCGAATGATTCCTTTGCTTTCTGGAGCTGAACTAGCTCCGCGGTGCAGAACGGTCACCAGAAGCCCCGGTAGAAAATGAGCACGGTCGCCGAGCCCTCGGCCACGGCGGCACGGAGATCGAAGGGTTGGCCGGCCGGGTCGAGGAGCCCGGCCGCCGCCTCGCCGAGCGGTGCCCCCTTGGCCGCGAGGGTGGCGGCTTCAGGATCCGGGTATTCGGAGTAGCTCAACGTCCACCAGGCGAACAGTGCGGCGAGCGCTACCGAGAGCGTTGCCAGCGTGCCCCGCCACCAGGTAAATTTCGTCTTCAAGAGGATCCCGAGGCCGATGATCCCCACCAGCGCCAGCCCGAACCACACGTAGGGGACACGCTGGCCATAGGGGCCGGCGATGTTGACGCTCGCCATGTAGAGGGCCATGGAGCCGGGCACGAGCAAGAAAAGGAGCAATGCTTTCATCGCGTTGAATCTACGTCGGCTACCAGCCGATCGAGCAAAGATTCGAGGGTGAAACCGAGGTCGATGCCGCCGTCGATCTCCCGGGCGGAATCCCGCAGCGGGGGAGGCGC
>CAZKYJ010000250.1:918-7065 GCA_964556355.1 uncultured Verrucomicrobiales bacterium
CGAAGCGATCACCGCGATGTTCGTGTATCCCGGGACATCGAAGACGAAAGCGCTCGGAAAGGAGTCGCGGATGGCGGCGAGATCGTCGGGGGTGTCGGGGCTCTCGATGAGGTTGAACGCCACCACGCCACCGGGTTTGAGGTGGCGGTGGAGGCTGCGCAAGAACGTCCGCTTGGTGCCCGCCACGGGCAACCCCGCCTCGTCCGTGCCACTGGTTGGGGCAAGGAACGCGTCCATATAGATCGCATCGTAAGGATCGTGCTCGCCCTCGAGAAACTCGAAAGCGTCGGCGGTGATGATGCGGGTGTTCGCCCCCTCACGCGTCCCGAAGTGCTCGGCGGCCAACGCCACGACGACGGGGTCGATCTCGACCGCGTCGACCTCGGTTTGGGGAAAGTGATGGTTCATGAAGCGGACCATCCCGCCTCCTCCGAGCCCGACGATGAGTACCCGGTCCTGCGGGTAACGGAGGAGAAATGATGCGAATTGGAAGCGGGTGTAGGCGATCTGCAAGCGGCCGGGAGCGTCGAGATCGACGGCCGATTGGCGGCTTTCATGTCCCGCCGCGTCGACGAAGAGGAGGTCGCGCTCGCTGCCGTTCGCCCGCACGCGGATATGGGAATAGTCGCTCCTCACCTCCGTGACGATGGCGTTGGAGGAAGGATCTTGGCATCCCGCCAGCACGGCGAGGGAGAGGGCAACGGGGAAGAGGCGCATGGTCGCCCGGAGTATCGGGTATCCTGGCCGGCATGCACGCGTGAGAGTCTCGCCCCCCCGGACGGCGTCGTCCGGCACGGGGGCAGTCCGCCAGGTTCCGTCCTCCTCGGGCTCCGGCGCCGCCTTCGCGCGCCCCGCAGCGACTGGAATCGCCACCTCCCGGGCCGTCACCGCAGCGCGCTCAGCGCGAGGGGGTTCGAGCAACCCCGCCCCGGGCTTCCCGCAGCCTGTGGAGAATTTCACTCGACGTGACGGCGAATCGCACCGATGGGCGTTACGAAATGAGCAGTATCCACTACGACTACGACCTCGTCTGCATCGGGAGCGGCCCGGCCGGCCAGCGCGCTGCCGTGCAGGCGGCCAAGCTGGGGAAGCGGGTTGCCATTATCGAGAAGCAGCGCTGCATCGGTGGCGTCTGCGTCGAGACGGGGACGATCCCCTCAAAAACCTTCCGCGAGGCCGTCCGTACACTCTACGGAAAGGGCGGGATCGAGAATTCGGGGCCGCAGAAGGCGACGATGCGACCGTCGATGGAGCAACTGGTCGCTCATGTCGACAAGGTTATCTTGCGGGAGACCGAATCGGTACAGGATGCGCTGACCCGCAACGACGTGACCGTCTTGCGCGGGGCGGCCTCGTTCACCGGGCCGCACACCGTGCGCTTCGTCGCCGAAGATGGCAGCCACGACATCACCGCGGCCAAGATCTTGCTGGCGGTGGGCACCCGTCCGAGCACCCCCGCGGATGCCGACCCGGACGGCGAGACCCTGATCACCTCCGATTCCGTCCTCGGCCTCCGCAAGCTGCCGCGCAAGATCGTCGTTATCGGTGCCGGGGTCATCGGGATCGAATACGCGTCGATGTTCGCCGCCCTCGGCATCCAGGTCACCATCGTCGACAAACGCCCCCGGCCGCTGGAGTTCCTCGACGGCGAGATCGTCGACGAGCTCATCCACCAGATGCGGAAGGAGGACGTCACTTTCCGGTGCGGGGACGGGGTGAAGGCCATCGATATCGTAAACGACGAAGACGGCCGCAAGCAGGCGCTCCTCGAGCTCGAGAGCGGCAAGCACATCGTTGGAGACACCGTCCTCTTCGCCGCCGGGCGGGTCGGTGCCACCGGCACCCTCAACCTCAAAGCCGCCGGCATCGAGGCCGACGACCGCGGACGCCTCGTCGTGGACGCGCACTACGCCACCGCCGTCCCGCACATCTACGCGGCGGGCGACGTCATCGGGTATCCCGCGCTGGCCGCCACCTCCAGCGAGCAGGGACGGATCGCCGCCTGCCACATGTTCGGGCACAGCGCCAAACCCATGGCCAAGCACTTCCCCATCGGGATCTACGCGATCCCCGAGATCAGCATGGTGGGGGAGACCGAGGAATCGCTCACCGAGAAACGAGTGCCCTACGAGACCGGGCACGCGCGCTTCCGGGAAATCGCCCGCGGCCACATCCTCGGGGACGACTCGGGCATGTTCAAAATGATCTTCCACCGAAGCACCCGGAAGCTCCTCGGCGTCCACTGCATCGGCACCGGTGCCACCGAGCTCGTCCACGTCGGCCAAGCCGTCATCGGACTCGGCGGCGGGCTCGACTATTTCCTCGAGACCGTCTTCAACTACCCGACCCTGGCCGAGTGCTACAAAGTGGCCGCCTTCAACGCGGCCAACAAGATTTCTTTCGTCAACCGGATCAAAGAGCGCAACGACAAACGCATCGCCGCCGGCGCGGTGCCGGCAAAATAGATTCGCGGGTCACGTTGGAAGTTGCAGGCCTGGGGGGGAGGCAGAATCCTGTCGACCCGCTTGAAGCTACTCCCCTACTCCTCGTCGACCGCCTTGTCGTGCTCGTCGAGAATGCGGCCGAGGGCGTCGTGGAAGTCGTCGAAAAGATCGACCGGAACCATGATGGTGTCCCGGCGGCCTTTGACGTCTTCGGTAATTTTCAAGAAACGTCCACGGTCGTTTTCTTTGAGATCCATGAAAAACGTCTTGCGCTCCGACACGAGTTTCTCCGATGCGATCGAGTCGTCTCCGCGACCTCTTTTTCCTTCGTCGTACATATTCCTACCTCAAGGACTTTGGTTATCTCTCCCCGGCCGCGGCGTCCTTTTTCCCTCGCCGGCAGGACAAGATACCGAAAACTGCCGGTTTGTCCCGCGCGGAAGCGATTTTTCTCATGCCGAACCCACGGGTCGCGCACCGAGCCCGATGGCCTCGCGCACCCGCGCCATGGTTTCGACACCGATCCCTCGGGCGCGCCGGGCACCGGTTCGCAGGACGTCTTCCACGTAGTCGGGATCGGCTTCCAGTGCGGCACGTCGCTCGCGCATGGGGGCGAAATACGCGGTCATCGCCTCGAGGATCCGCTTCTTGAAATCCCCGTAGCCCCGGCCGCCGGCACGGAAGTCGGCCTCCATCTCGGAGACCTCGTCCGATGTGGCGAAGAGCCGGTAGTAGTCGAGGATGGTCGAGCCCTCGGTCGGCTTCGGCTCCTCCACCGGGGTCGAGTCGGTGACGATCCGCATGATCTTCTTCTTCAGCGGCTTCTCCTCCTCGAACAGGGCGACGGTGTTGCCGTAGCTCTTGCTCATCTTTTGGCCATCGAGTCCGGGGACGGTGGCGGTGTCCGCCTTGATCTGGGGCTCCGGGATGACGAAGAGTGTGCTCCCGTAGCGGTCGTTGAGCTTCTGGGCGATGTCCCGCGCCACCTCGACGTGCTGTTTCTGGTCCTTGCCGACCGGGACGACGTGGCTGTCGTAGAGCAGGATGTCCGCCGCCATGAGCACGGGGTAGGCGAAGAGCCCGTGGCTCGGCGTGATACCTTTGGCCATCTTGTCCTTGTATGAATGGCAGCGCTCCAGCAAGCCCATGGGCGTGGCCGTGCTGAGGACCCACGAGAGCTCGGTCACCTCGGGCACGTCGGAGTGCCGGAAAAAGGTGGCTTTGTCAGGATCAAGCCCGCAGGCGAGGAAGTCGATGGCGAGGTCGCGCACGTTGGCACGCAGCTCGGCCGGGTCGTGCATGGTGGTGAGCGCGTGGTAGTCGGCGATAAAATAGAGCGCGTCCCCCTCGTGCTGGAGCCGGAGGGCGGGCTCCATCATGCCGAAGTAGTTGCCGATGTGGAGCCGTCCGGTCGGTTGGAGTCCGGAAAGGATACGTTTGGGAGCTGCGGGCGTCATGGGGGCGCTATTTTCGGCGGGAGCCGCTCAGCCGCAAGGTTCTTTCGACCAGTCGTCGTGCCCACGGCCCTCCCAGCAGCGGAACTGCTGGAGGACGAGGGCGGGCGCCCGCTCGCCGTTGGCGGTGGGTTCGAACTCGATACGGTAGCGGATGCTGCGTACGGAGTCGTCTTGCAGATTGTGGAGCGTCACGAGGGCCCCGTCCGGTCCCAGCGCGTCCACCCAGACGATGGGCGGTGCCTCCTCGCCGTCGAGGGCGACGCCGAGCCCCCGGAGGAACGCGCTCGCCGCGCCGGTGGGGGGAAGGTCTTTCGGGAAGGTGGCGCCGTCGGGGTGGTCGACCGTCTGCCAGACGGTAGGGGAGTCGGGCGGGTCGTCGTCGGCGAGGAGGGCTAAGGCCGCGGAAAGTCGCCCGACGGCAGCGGCCGGCTCCCGGGAGTCCGGAATCTCCGAGAATGCCGCCGCCGAGGTGAGGATCCGGTTGGCCGCGAGGGTACCGACAGCGAGCCGTTTGTTGTCGGCCCGTTCTGCGGAGGCCGAGAGCGCCGGCCCGAGCGCTCCGCGGAAAGATCTGGTGAGGGCGCGAATCAGGTTGCCGTCCGGATCAAATTCGAAATGCCGATCCGTGATCGTCGCCGTGTGGTCGCCTTCGTCGGGGATCCCGCCCTGCTCGTAGACGAGCTGGTCGCCGATGCTGCGGACGTGTCCATCCGCATCGAAGTAGATGGTCTGGGACGTTGAGTGGTGGTCATGGATCTGCATGGATACCCCGACTTTCCGAACGTTCATCGAATCGCGATCGCGAAAGAGGGAGATGCTGGTGGCGCGCTCAACGTCGACCTCGATCGCCATTTCCACGAGATCCATGCGATCGACCTCGGAGACGATCGCCCCGACCTCGCTGGTCGCGTCCGCGGATGCCTGACCGATGCCGGCGGTGAAGAGCAGGAAAACGAGCGTTCTCATGCGGGAACCATGCCGCTGAACACGGCGGGTGCCAGTGTCGGCGTGCTGGCGGCACCCATCACGGGATGATCGCCCGGAGCCGGAAAAACCGGTGCGCCGATCCCGCAGCGGGTACCACGGTGACCTCGGCGCCATCCACGACGACGACGGTGGCCTCGTCCGCCGCTGTCCAGTCGCGGCTCCCAGCGGCGCGGTGGGCGACGGATTCCCAGCCCGTCGCCAAGCTTTCCGCAGCTTCCAGCACCACCATTGCAGCCGTGGCGCCCGGGTCGCAGGGGAAGGTGAGTGCGTAGCCATCCCCTTCGCCACCGATGCGTACCCCCTCAGCATCCGCGATTTCCGGTGGGGTGCCCATCGCGTACTCGACCAAGGTGGCTTTCCCGTCAGCGTCGAAATCCTCCGCCAACCCGGCTTCCGGCAAATCCATGGCCGCACCGAAGGCTGCCGATCGGTAGGCCCCGAGCGGGCGGTTGGCATTGTCGCCGATAAAGGCACCGGCGCCGTCGCCGGGCAGGGCGCCGTCGGCGGCGTTGCTGACATTGGTGAAGGGGTCGCGCGCCCGCGGCAGCGCCTGGAGCATGGCCTCGGTCAGCGCGGGGTCCGGGCGCTGGTAGCGGATGAAATCGACGTCGGAGATGAGGTCGGGGACGGGGGTGAAGCTCTGGCCCTGATAGGATTCGGGGCCGTCGAAGACGCGGTAGTTGTGGTAGAACGCACCCGGATCTCCGGCGCTGTTGAAGCGCGAGATGTTGTCCCAGTCGGTGTAGGCGGTGACGCCGGCCTGCACGTCGTCGCCCCAAGCGGGGAAGTTTTGGGTTTCGTTAGGGTAGCGGTTCTCCACGATCCAGTCGCCTCCGGCGTGTTTCCGGAGGACGGCCGCCGTCCCCCCGACGCGCACCATCTGGAGGGTGACGGTGTTGTAGTCGGGGACGTCGGCGGCGGGGACGCCGGACTGGGCGAAGTAGAGGTTCGAGCTGCCGTTGCGGGTGACCTTGACCTCGTACTGGTGGCGCACGCCGTCGTTCGGGTTGGGGCCGAAATCGCCGCCCCGCCCGTAGGAGAGGAAGATGTAGTTGTCCGTGTTCGGCTGCCAATCGCTGCCGAAATCGCCCGGCGGGAAAACCGGGTCGGTGGTATAGGGTGTGGGGGCGGCGGAGGTGATGCCGCGGGGTCCGTGCACGAAGATCCCGGTGAGCGAGAACATCTGCACCGGGCGGGCAGCCGGGCCGTCTGGGTTGGTGCGGCTGCTAACGGTCGTGCGGAGGGTGATGATGAAATCG
>CAZKYJ010000251.1:0-7025 GCA_964556355.1 uncultured Verrucomicrobiales bacterium
GCCGGGTGACACCGTCAGCGGCGAGGGGCACGTCGTCTGTGGCCGCTGCCGGAACTGTATGGCCGGGCGCCGCCACCTCTGCGCCCACACCAAAGGCGTCGGGGTCAACCGGCCCGGTGCCTTCGCCGAGTACATCTCGCTGCCCATGACCAACGTCTGGCACCACGAGCCCGGCATCGACCGTGACGTGGCCTCGATCTTCGACCCCTTCGGCAACGCCGTGCACACCGCGCTCTCTTTCGACGTCCTCGGCGAGGACGTCCTTGTCACCGGAGCCGGGCCGATCGGCTGCATGGGGGCCGCGGTGGCGAAGCACGCCGGAGCCCGCTACGTCGTCGTGACCGACGTGAACCCGTGGCGGCTCGAGCTGGCCAAGAAGCTCGGTGCTACCCGTACCGTCGACGTCCGCAAGGAGGAACTGACGGACATCCAGACGGAGCTCGGCATGAAAGAGGGCTTCGACGTGGGTCTCGAGATGTCCGGTAACGACACCGCGTTCAGAAGCATGCTGGACAACATGAGCCACGGTGGCCGCATCGCCATGCTCGGCATCCCGCCGAAAGAAATCGCCATCGACTGGAACCTGGTCATCTTCAACATGCTTACGATCAAGGGCGTCTACGGCCGGGAAATGTACGAGACCTGGTACCAGATGACCGTCATGCTGCAGAGCGGGCTCGACATCTCCCCGGTCATCACCCACCGCCTCGGCTACGAAGCGTTCGAGGATGGCTTCGCGGCCATGAGATCCGGGGAGGCCGGAAAAGTCATCCTCTACTGGGGCAGTGCCCCGCCCGTATCCTGACATGGACACCAGATTCCAATCCCACCTCGCCGACCAGCTCGTTTCCATCGCCGACGCCGGGCTCACCAAGCACGAGCGCGTCCTAACAACCCCACAATCGTCCCACGTCGGCGTGGTGTCCGGGGCGGAGGTGGTCAACCTGTGCGCCAACAACTACCTCGGGCTCGCCAGCCACCCGGAGGTGGTCGCCGCCGCCCACCAGGCGCTCGACCGCTGGGGCTACGGGCTCTCCTCGGTCCGCTTCATCTGCGGGACCCAGCAGGTTCACAAAGCTCTCGAGGCTGGCATCAGCGATTTCCTCGGCACCGAGGACACCATCCTCTACTCGTCGTGTTTCGACGCCAATGGCGGCCTCTTCGAAACCCTCCTCACCGCCGAGGACGCCATCATTTCCGACGCCCTCAACCACGCCAGCATCATCGATGGTGTCCGCCTCTGCAAGGCGCAGCGCCACCGCTACGCGAACAACGACATGGCCGACCTCGAGGCCAAGCTCAAGGAGGCCTCCGGTGCGCGCTTCCGGGTCATTGTTACGGACGGCGTCTTTTCCATGGATGGCACCATCGCCGACCTGGCGGCGATCTGCGACCTCGCCGACCGCTACGGTGCCTGGGTGGTCGTCGATGACTCCCATGCGGTCGGTGTCCTCGGGGCGACCGGGCGCGGCACCCACGAACACTGTGGGGTGATGGGACGGGTCGATCTCATTACCGGCACGCTTGGCAAAGCGCTCGGCGGTGCCAGCGGAGGCTACACCAGCGGTCGTCGGGAGGCCATCGACCTGCTCCGGCAGCGCTCGCGGCCCTACCTGTTCTCCAACACCCTTGCCCCCTCGATCGCCGGCGCCTCCCTGGCCGCCCTCCGCCTCCTCACAGAATCGACCGAACTCCTCGACCGCCTTCGGGTGAATTCGGCCTACTTCCGTGCCGCCGTCGCGGAGATCGGACTCGACGTGACGCCTGGCGAGCACCCGATCATCCCCGTGATGTTGGGCGATGCCCGCCGGGCGGCCGCCATGGCCGAGGCGCTGCTGGCCGAGGGAATCTACGTCATCGCCTTTTCCTACCCGGTGGTTCCCGAGGGCAAAGCGCGAATCCGTACCCAGATCTCCGCCGCCCACTCCCGCGCCGACCTCGAGCGTGCGGCGGCGGCGTTCGCCCGGTGCGCAAACTCGGGCTAAGGTAAGGCATGCCCCCCCGAATTGTCCCCCGCGCTTCGGCTCTCGCCCTCTGCTTCCTCCCCGCCGCTGCGAGCGCCGACATCGTAATCAACGAGATCTACTACGACGCCGAGCCGAACACCTCGACCGCGGAGTTCATCGAGATTTTCAATTCCGGCCCCGCCACCGTCGACCTCTCCGGCTGGGCATTTTCTGACGGGATCGCCTTCACCTTTCCTGTCGGCACCCAGCTCGACGCCGGAGCCTACCTCGTCCTGACCGAAAGCCTCGGCGGCTTTGCAGCAAGATTCGCTCCCCCCGCTCTGACCACCATCGACCTCGCCGATGTGGTGGGAGGCGGCGACGGCAGCCTGCCCGGCACCGGCAGCGCCAGTGGCATTGATTCCTCCGACGGCGCCGTCGGTACGGGCGGGGCAGGTGGGAATTTCGATCCGGTCACCGCCGGTGACTACTACGCGGTCAGCTACGCGTTCGTCGATGGTGTCTTTGTCCCCAATGGGTCGCTCGGATCGCAGGTCGTCTCGACCACGAGGCTCACCGCCGGGATGGCAGGAGCGGCCGATGCCTCATCTAGCTTCGGATCTTGGTTCAACGGTGTCGGCGCGATCGACGACCCCTCATCCATCGGCGGCCTCCCGGCCTTCTCCACCGATCCGGCCAACCACTCGCTGCTCAGCGCCCACGCGCAAAAAGGCATCACGTTCGACCTCGTTGCCATCGAGGCCGCCAACGGGAACCGCCAAGTACAGCGCTTTACCACCACCGTGGGCGACTCTCGCCAGAAGGTGGCGGGCTCGGTCAGCTACCGTATTTTGGTTGACGGTGCGCTACGGGCATCCGGTTCCGGCCTCACCGACACCGAAGACTTCATCGACCTCGCCATCGCCCCAGGAGAGCGTTTCCTCACCCTCGTCATGGGCAATGCTGCCGACGGCAACGGCAGCGACCACGGGTATTTCGGCGACCCCTTCCTCCAGCTCGAAGAACCCGGCGGGGAAGGCGCTCCCGTCACCCCGCAGGGTGAATACTCGGGGGGCCTTTCCAACGAGGGGGAGACCGTCACCCTGCGCGATGCCTCGGGTGCGATTGTCGACACGGTCGACTACCGCGCCGAGTCGCCCTGGCCGATCGCGGCCAACGGAGGCGGCGTCTCCATGGAGCTGATCAACCCGTCGCTGGACAACGACCTCTCCGGCAGCTGGCGCTCCGCCACCGGCGCACCCACCCCGGGCGCCGAAAACTCGGTCTTCGCCACCAATGCGCCCCCGCAGGTGCGGCAGATCGACCACTTCCCGGCCAGCCCCACCTCCGGCGTCCCGGTCGTCATCACCGCCAAGGCGACCGACCCGGACGGGGTGCAGTCCCTCACGCTCGAGTTCCAGATCGTCGCCCCGGGTGCCTACATTCCGGCCTACCTCGCAAAACCTACCTCCGAATTGCTTTCCAATCCCAACGCGCCGAACGAACCCAACAATGATCCCGGCGGCTACTTCGACCCGGCTACCTGGACGGGCGTGGCCATGGTGCCGACCGCGGGCGATCCCGCGGTTTTCACCGCCACCATCCCGGCCCAGCCGAACCGCACGCTCGTCCGCTATCGCATCGTCGCCCGGGACGTCCCCGGCGATGCCGTGACCCTACCCTACCCCGACGACCCGTCGCTGAACTACGCCTACTTCCACTACGATGGCGTCCCCGACTTCGTGGCCAACACCCGCTCGGTCACCGGGTCGGTTCCCACCGTGCATCCGAAAGAGACCCTCACCGCGCTCCCTGTCTATCATCTTATCGCGGATGCTTCCGACCTCGAGCAGTGCATCGCCTACAGTGGCTCGGACCAGATCCCTTCGAACAATTTCGACGCCCGCAGCGCCTTCAACTGGTACGGCACTTTCGTCTACGACGGGAAGGTCTACGACAACATGCGCTATCGCCTCCGCCAGCGGAATGCCCGCTATGCCGGCGGGGGCAAACGCAGCTTCCGCTTCCGCTTCAACGACGGCCGCTTCATCCAGTTCAAAGACCAGTTCGGCAACGACTATCCCACCAAGTGGCGGACGTTGAACTCGCACAAGATGAGCGCGCGCGGCGGCACCAACTGGGGGCTCTACGAGTCCGCCAATTCGGTGCTCTGGAACCTTACCGGCACCCCTTCCCCCGAGACCCACTGGTTCCATTTCCGCGTCGTCGACGGCGCGGAGGAAGCGCCCGCGGGCACCAACGGGCAACACTTGGGAGATTTCTACGGTCTCCTCCTCGGTATGGAGGACTACGACGTCCGCTTCTTGGAAGCGCACGACCTCGAGCGGGGGAACCTCTACAAGCTCAAGAGCTACATCCTGGACGGGAAAGAGGTGCAGCGCTACCAGGCGCAGAACAGCGTGGTGGACGGCTCGGACTACTGGAATACCATTTTCAACCTCCGGCCTGCCCAGTCCGAGCCCTGGATCCGCCAGAGGGTCGACATGGACGCGTGGAACCGCTACCACGCCATCGTCGATGCCGTCCGCCACTACGACGTGCAACCGAACACCGGGGAGCACCTCAAGAACCGCTCCTACTATTTCCTCCCGCCCACCCCCGAAAACCCGTTCGGGCAGCTCCGGGTCCTCCCCTGGGACAGCGATACCAGCTGGGGACCGAACTGGAACGGGGGCGAGGACTTCGTCAAGTTCTCCACGGCCGGACGCCCGAATTTCGATCGTGAGTACAAGAATGTCGTCCGTGAGATCCGCGACCTCGTTTGGCAGGAGGACCAGCTGCAACCCCTACTGGAAACCTACACCGCGCTCCTCGGCGACTTCGTCACCGCCGACCGCGACCGCTGGACTGGGGCACCGGCCGCTGCTGGTTCGCAGAGCGACGGTGCCATCGAGCCCCGTGCGGCCGACATGTTGAAGTTTGCCTTCGACGGCCAACCGGGTGCCACGACGATCTGGACGGGGGGCAACGACGGCCAGATGGATGCCATCTCCAGGGACGACAATATCTCCGGGCAACAGGGGCGCGATGCCTACCTCGATGCTCTGGCCAGTGACCCCGACATCCCCACCACCCCGACCATCACCTACACCGGCCCCGCCGGATTTCCGCTCAACGCCCTTACCTTCCAATCCTCGTCCTTCGCCGACCCCCAGGGGGCCGGAAGCTTTGCCGCGCTCGAGTGGCGGGTGGCCGAAGTAGATCCGCCTGCCGGTGCCGCCGAGACCGTGATCGAGCTGGGGGAAACCTGGAGGTATAACGACACCGGGACGGATTTCGGTAGCTCCGCCATCGTCGCGGGGAGCGTGGGGTATGATTCGAACCACTGGAAGCACCCGGACTACGATGACTCGACCTGGTCGACGGGGGATACGCCGCTCGGCTACGGCGACGGCCAGCCCCCGGGCGTCGCCCTGGACTTCGGTCCGAACGCCGCCCAGAAGTATCCGACCTACTACTTCCGGAAGACCATCACCATCGCCGACCCCGCCAGCATCGGATCGCTGACCCTCAGACTCCGCCGTGACGATGGGGCGATCGTGTATCTCAATGGCAACGAGATCGCGCGGAGCCAGATGCCGGATGGGGAGGTGCTTTATTCCACCTTGGCTTCGGGGGCCATCGGCGAAGATGTTGTCTACGTTTTCGAGGGCATCGATGCCTCGCTCCTCGTTCCCGGCGCCAACACGCTGGCCGTCGAGATCCACCAGCGGAGCCTGAGTAACAGCGACATCGTTTTCGATCTGGGTCTCGATGCCAACCCCGTCCCGCCCTACATCGCACCGGATGGCTCGTTCCAACTGGTGAATTTCGAGTGGGAGAGCGAGTGGGAATCCGGCCCGCTCGCCAGCTTCAACGCGTCCGTGCAGGTACCGGCTGGCCAGCTCCGCGCCGGGCGCAGCTACCGCGCCCGTGTCCGCCACACCGACGATACCGGCCGGCGCAGCCACTGGTCCGCGCCGGTCGAGTTCGTCGCCGGCCTGCCCGACATCGCCCCGCTGCTGAGCCATCTCGTCGTCAGCGAAGTGATGTACCACCCGACCGATGCCACCGCCGGCGAGCAGGCCGCCGGCTTCGGCAATTCGGACTTCGAGTGGATCGAGCTGCACAACTCCTCGCCCACGCTCACCCTCGATCTCACCGACGTCCGGTTCACCAAAGGGATCGACGCCGACCTCCCCGCGGGCACCACCTTGGCGCCGGGCGCCTCGGGTCTGGTCGTCCGCAACGTCGCCGCCTTCGAGTCCCGCTACGGCGCCGGGTTGCCAGTCCTCGCCGCCTATCTCGACGACGACAAACTCAGCAACGACGGGGAGAACGTGAAGCTCTCCTTCGGTGCCGGAGCGGCCATCCGCGAATTCACCTACGCCACCGCGGCCCCCTGGCCGACCGGCGCCGGCGGCACCGGCTTCAGCATCGCCCTGAAGTCTCCCGGCGCCGTCCCGGCCCCCGACCACAACGTCGGGAGCAACTGGCAGGTCAGCACCACGCAGGGAGGTACCCCGGGCCTCGTCGAAGCATCGGGGTTCGACACCTTTATCGCCCAGTATTTCGATCCTGACAATCCCACCCTCGCCGCCCCCGGGGCCGATCCCGACAGGGACGGTATGAACAACCTGTTAGAGTACGGGCTCGCCACCATCCCGGACGACCCCGGGTCGATCCCCGCGCTGGAGCCCATGCTCCTCGATGTCGGCGGGACCATCTATCCGGCCGTGCGATTCCGGCGCCCCGCCGAAGCCGCTGATTTGACCTATTCGATGTATCTGTCCGAGGAGCTCGATTCCTGGTCCGAAAACCCTGGTGACTTCGCCACCGTCTCCACCACCCCGAACGGGGACGGGACGAGCACGGTGGTCATCCGGGCGACCTCGCCAGCCGCGACCGCCCACTATATCCGGCTCGGCGTGACCCGGTAGTGCTTTCGCAAGCTGGGGGAGACTGGATCTTATCTTCGTTTCGACATCGATCCCGCCCTCGCTAGCTCACTTTCGGCTCCGCTAGGAATGTCTTAGTTGGGTAGGTTCTTGCGGATCCGATCGTGGCCAGTCCTGCGAT
>CAZKYJ010000252.1:0-2443 GCA_964556355.1 uncultured Verrucomicrobiales bacterium
GGGCGATGGCTATTTGAGGTGATCGATGGCGAGCCACCCGAGTTGCTCGATGATCTCTGAGCACAGATTCGCGAAGCCTCGGGGCACCGCAACCGGTCGCCGCGTATGGCGTGGACTTCGATGTCTGGCTAGCGGACGGAGACGCAGCGATTTTCAAGGTGGTGGAGACAGGCCGGGGGACGACGCTCTGGTCTTCTATCGCGGCTGGAAGAATCGGGCCTTCCGGTCGACCGAGGCGTAGTGCCTGATTCGCAGCGCAGAACGCATTAGAAAGAAAGCCGGAGCCTCCCTTCCTCATTTTCTGCTTAGCTCGTGGTGCGCTCCTGCAGCCCCTTCGGCGGATCGAGGATCTCTTTGATGAGGACGGCCTGGTGGAGCGATCCGGGGTCGTGGAGGAGACCTCTCAGGCGGGCGGCCCGCTGGTTGCCTCGCCGACGGTTCTTCGCGGGTCGGACCGGGGGGCGGACGGCTCCCTGCTTGAGGGCTTCGAGGGCGCGTTGCTCGTCAGATGAGAGCGCCGGGGCGCGCGGAGCGGGCGTCGGGATCGCCGGGGGCACCGTGGCCGGTGGAGGAACCGGGCGCTCGCGCTCGGGCGCCGTGCCCTGCTGGCGCTCGAGGATGAACTTGCGCAACTCGTCGGAGAGCCCGCCGTCGGCACGCGCCGGTGGGGGGGGCTCACGGTTCGGCAGGGGAGGGGGCGGCCGGCGCTCGCTGCTGGGCGGGGTCCAGACCTCCTCGTCCGGTTCGAATTCGAACTCTTCTTCCTCGGGCGCATTTTTGCGTCGGCGGTTCTCCTTGAACGACTCGATGAGCCACCGGATAAACCCGATGGCCACGACCGCGACGATGAACCACTCGCGCCCTATTCCGTCGTCGCCCATGGCGTCTTACTTTCCGCCGATGGGGTGGTTGTCGTCGTCGTCTTGCCCGTCGCCGGCGATGGAGCGGCGCATCTCGGTGTCGGCGACCACATTGCCGTACTTCGCGTAATCCATGACCCCGAGGTTGCCGCTGCGGAAGGCCTCGGCCATGGCCAGCGGAACCTCGGCCTCGGCCTCGACCACCTTGGCGCGCATCTCCTGGACTCGGGCGAGCATCTCCTGCTCGTGGGCGACGGCCGCGGCCCGGCGGACCTCCGCCTTCGCTTGGGCGATGACCTTGTCCGCCTCTGCCTGCTCGGTCTGGAGCTTGGCGCCGACGTTCTCCCCGACATCGACGTCGGCGATGTCGATGGACAATATTTCGAACGCGGTGGAAGCATCGACTCCTTTCGTCAGCACGAGCTGGGAAATCTTGTCGGGGTTTTCGAGAACGTCTTTGTAGCTGGCCGCCGAGCCGACCGAGGTGACGATGCCCTCGCCGACGCGGGCGATGATCGTCTCTTCGGTGGCGCCGCCGACGAAACGGTCGAGGTTGGTCCGGACGGTGACGCGGGCGCGGACGCGCACCGAGATGCCATCGCGCGCGACGGCGTCGATCTTGTCCTTGCCCAGCTGGGTGCCGGGGCAGTCGATCACCTTCGGGTTGATGCTGGTGCGGACCGCTTCGAGGACGGTTTTCTCCGTGCCCTTTACCGCGAGGTCGATGGCGCAGGCGCGGTCGAAGGGCAGGCCGATGTCGGCCTTGTCGGCGGCGATCAGCGCGAGCACCACGCTCTGGACGTCGCCGCCCGAGAGGTAGTGCGCCTCCAGCTGGTCGGTCGAAATCTCCAGCCCGGCCTTGGCGGCGGTGATACGGGAATCGACGATCAGCGAGTTCGGCACGCGTCGCAGCCACATCCCGATGAGCTTGGGCATGCTGACCGGGGCGTTCGACACTCGGGCGCGTAGCCAGAGGTTGAAGAACTTGATCATGATGATCCCCCCGACGAGGGCGATGAGGATGATGATGATGATGAGGGCGATGCCTTCGACAGAACCGGATTCGAAAAGTGCGAGTAGCATGGTGGGAGTGGGCGAGATGTTGGTCTGAGGGTAACGTTCCCTTAGCTTAGTCGGGTTCTGAGAATTGCACGGGGGAATCGTTCGGAGAATCGTCCGCCGACGCCGGGATCCGGCGGACGTAGAGCGTGCCACCGTCCGTGCGTGTGACGACGACCGAATCGTCGACCGCGGCGGCTCCCGACTCGCAAATGACGTCCCATTTTTTCCCGGCGATCATCGCTTTTCCACTCGGGCGGAGCGGGGTGGTGGCGACCCCCCGCCCGCCGACCAGCGCCCTCCGTTCCGCGTGGGCGCCCTCGTCGCGGTGCCCGGAGGTCTCCGACAAGCTGACCCGCCGCCCGAGCCCGGTGCGGTGGAAATTTTTCATGCACGCCACAAAAGTGGCGATCGAAACGGGTTTGCCGGACTTCCGCCATTGGCGCAACCGTTCCGTCAGGTCGAACAGTGCCTTACTGCTTCTCCCGTCCGCTGCTTTTTTGAGGAACGCGGCCTTCGCCAGG
>CAZKYJ010000252.1:2453-7010 GCA_964556355.1 uncultured Verrucomicrobiales bacterium
AAAGTGGCGATCGAAACGAGCAGGATGCCAAGGGCGGCCAGGGCGCGCGTGCCGAGCGACCAGCCGAGGGAATCGGCGAAGAACACGAGGACGATGGCGACGGCCAGCGCCACCGCCCCGGCGGCACCGACGACCCCACCGGGCAAGAAGACTTCGAGGACGAGGGCGGCCAGTCCGGCCACGACGAGGACAATAACGGTGGTGAGCATGGTGAGGGTGCCGCTTGCGGGATCGCGATGTTGCTCCCATCATGGCTTGCGAATCGCTCGGATAGCAAACGGAAGGGACGGCCCTACGGTCGAATTCCGTCCGCGAGATCGCCCACATCCCAACCCTCCCCCCAATGCTCGTCCGCTTCGCCCAGATCGCCATAACCGTTTTTTGGCTGGTGATGACGACGCTGCTCTTCCGGCTGGTCTTCTTCCCGGAAGAGACCCGGCTCGCGGAGGTTCCCCCACAGCTGGTGCTCGAACGGTTCCTCGGGCGCCGCGCGCCGTCGAACCTCCTGATCCTCGACGGGAACCGCGAGGTGGGCAGCGTGACGATATCCCCCGGGCGAATAAACGAGACCGAACGCCGGAAGGCGATCGAACTCGGCCGCCCCGGGGAGGCGGCCGCCATCGAACTCTCCTTGGCGGGGATGGTGAACGTCCCGGCGCTCGCGCCTCCCGGACAGGGCGATCGGAACGCCGGGCGGATGCGCTTCACCGGGCGCGTGTGGTTGGGTTTCGACCACGAGCTCGCCTTCGTCCTCTTCGAGGCGCAGCTTCCAGGGGTTCCCGATCCGCTGACCTTGGAGGTGCACCCGCAGGCCGAACGTACCGTTCTGCGTCGGGGGAAAGAGGTTCTGCTCGATACGGCGGGTGGGGCGGAAGTCTCCGAGCTCAACGCCCAGGCCACCTTGCTCATGAGCGCGTGGGGCCTGCAGATGCCGGACGGCCTCGAGGGACTGGCCGACGAGGACGGGGTGTCCCCGCCATCGATCATCGCCCGGGAAGGTCTCGTGACCATCGGTGGACACCGGTTTTCTGCCTACCTGCTCGACCTGCCCCTCCCGTGGGGCGGCGAACTCCGGTTCGTCCTGACGAAGGCGGGCGAGCTCATGCGCATCGACGGATTGCTCGCCTATCAGATCATCGTCGATGACTTCGCCCCCGTCACCCCCCAATCAGCCCTGACTGCCCCTCCTCCCCAATGATCGAAACCGAAGACCTCTCGATGGCCTACGGCGAACTCCGCGCCCTCGAAGGCCTCGACCTCAAGGTCGAGCAGGGCGAGTTCTTCGCCTTTCTCGGACCGAATGCCGCCGGCAAAACGACCACGATCAAGCTGTTGACCGGCCTCCTCCGACCGACCCGCGGCCGCGCCCGCATCTGCGGTTTCGACGTCCAGGAAGATCCCATCAAAGCGAAAGGGATCCTCGGCTACGTGCCGGACGTGGCCGTTTTCTACGAGAAACTGACGGCGCTGGAGTTCATGGAGTTTATCGCCGACCTCTTCGAGGTCGACCGCTCGGCGGCTGCCGCCGCGACGGGAAAACTGTTCGAGCAGTTCGCCTTGGATAGCTACGCGCGGGAGCAGGTCGAGAATCTGAGCCACGGCACGCGGCAGAGGCTGGCCATTCCGGCGGCACTCATGCACGATCCAAAAGTGATCATTATCGACGAGCCGATGGTGGGGCTCGACCCGATCCATGCCCGCATCGTGAAGTCGGAGCTCAAAGCGCGGAGCCGGGCGGGCACCACGGTTTTCATGTCCACCCACCTGCTCAATATCGCGGAGGAACTTGCTGACCGTGTGGGGATTATCCACCGCGGAAAGATGGTTGAGCTGGGCACCGTCTCCGAGCTGCGTCGCCGCCTGCACCGGGGCGAGGGGCAGCTCGAGCAGATCTTCCTCGACCTCGTCGACGACGACTTCGCCGGGACGGCGACGGGCGTTGCACCGATCCGGCACTGAGGAGGAGGGCGGTGCCCCCCGGGAAAATAATAGTGAGAAAAGCCAAATAAAACCCCGCCTCCGTGCATTTTCCGAATTCCCATTGCATCTTTGAAAGATCGCGAATAACAGTCCGACGCTATCCATTCGTTCATGTGCCAACCCCGAAAACTCTTGGGACCCGCGGGCTCCGGTTGCCCCGTCCAAGAACTTCCAACCACCCCCTATCCGATGGAATCCCGGGGCACAGGGCGCAAGGCCAGTCGGGATCGGCGAAGATAAACCCAACCGTTAGACAACCACCCTACCACTTCACACCTTGACCATCTGGTGCTTCCCGGCACCCCATCAACCCTTACTCGAATCATGACGCTCAAACCGCTTCCCTCCGCTACCTCCACCAAGTTGCTCCTTGGCCTTTTCGCTGCCTTCGCTCTCTCGGCGGCCTTCCTCCCGGAACTGATGGCACAGGAAGCGGCGGCCGATGCCGCGGCCGATGGTGCCGGGGACCAGAGCCTCGGGGATCTCCTCCTTGAAGGTGGCTGGGCAATGATCCCGCTCGGTCTCTGCTCGCTCGCCGTCATCACCCTCTACGTCTATAACTTCATCCAGCTCAGCCGCTCGAAGTTTGCCCCGGTGGATCTCCAGGCCGCGCTCATGGAGCAGATGCAGGCCTGCCGTGTCCGCAGCGCCATCGAGATCGCCTCCACCAGCCCGACTTTCCTCGGCCGCATGCTCGCCCACTCCCTCCCCTTCGTCGACGCGACGGACCCCGACACCCTCGGGCGCGAGAAGGTCGAGGAAGCCATGGCCGACTTCACCATCAAAGAGAACCGCAACCACATGGGCTGGATCGGCTACTTCTCCATCCTCGGCCAAGCGGCCCCGATGCTCGGGCTGCTCGGGACGGTCTCCGGTATGATCGGTGCCTTCGGAACCCTGCGCACCACGGGCGGTGCCGATCCGTCCCAGCTGGCGGGCGACATCTCCGAGGCGCTCGTCACCACGGCGACCGGCCTCGTCGTCGCGCTTCCCGCGGTCTTCGGTTACTTCATTTTCAAGGGCAAGCTCAACAAGTTGGTCGCCGAGGCACACGGTGCCGCCACCGATATGATTGACGCCAGCGTCCTCGCGGTGAACGCCGACCAGCACATGGCCAAAGTTCCCGAAGGTCTGCAGGCTGGCTGATCTGGTGAGCCTGCCCGTAGAAAAAAGCTGCTTCAACCCACTCCACGATGGCAACGTCAAGACTCACCAAGGCCGCCGAGGCGGATCTTGAAGACATGGAGATGGACATGTCGCCCATGATCGACATGGTCTTCCTGCTCCTGATTTTCTTCATGGTGAACGCGGTCATCATCGACTACCGCAAGGACAAGGACATCACCATCCCGATCGCCGACAATGCGCTGACCCCCAAGGACGGTTCCGGGCGCATCATCGTCAATATCTATAACGACGAGTTCGCCGAAAAACACGGGACGCGGTTCGCGGACGTCGATTCGAACCCGCTCGACGAGGACGGGATCACGGAGATGGTGCGGCGGATCGAGGAGCGCAACCGGCTGGCCGGCGTGCCGAAAACCCGGCTCCACATCCGCGGGGACAAGGACGTGGATATCGAATACACCAAACGCGCGGTGAAAGCGGCGGGCGAGGGGAACGTCTCCGACGTGATCTTCAGCACCTACAACAACTAGATCCCCCGAAGCCCCCCCACACCCCGGCAACCGCCATGGCGAAGAGAGAACGACGACCCCTCAACGATCCGGATCCGGATCCGAAAGCAGACATCGCGTCCCTGATCGATGTTTCCTTCCTCCTCCTCATCTACTTCCTGGTCACCTCGACGCTGCAGAAGAAGGAGACCGACCTCGGCATGGTGCTCCCCTCGAACCAGCCCACGAGCACGGCGAACTTCGAGATCGATCCCATGACCATCAAGATCGACGCGCTCGGGCAGATCCTGGTGAACAAGGAGGCGGTCGAGCCGGCCGGCGATACCCGTGACATGCCCAATCTCCTCGAGCGCCTCACCAGCTACAAGACGCTCGCCGAGGCCACGGGGCAAAAGCCGATCGTCATCATCGCGGCTGACGACGGAGCCAAGCAGCAGCGTTTCATCGACGTGATCAACGTGCTGACCGACAAAAACGTGCAGATCACGAGCGTGACTATCACGGGGTTCCAGAACAACAAATCTTGACGCACGGTTCCCGGATCGCACCTCGGGTCATGTTGGCGGCAGCGGAACTTGGCGGGCGTTCGTTATTTCTAACGAAGCCATTGACCGTTCGTCCTACCCTATAAGGCGCAAGTCGCCGGGCGTTCCCCGACACCCATTTCCAAACCCACCTTTCAAAATCGATGAATGCCAACCCACTTCCCACCGCCGGGCTCCGGCGCACGCTGGCCCTGGTAGCCGTTACGGCCGTATCCGCCATCTGTTTCGCCGTTCCCCAGGCGAAAGCCCAGGACATCGGCGAGCTTTTCAACAAGGTCACCGAGCAGACCCAGGCGCGGGACTGGGACGCGGCGCTCGTCACCCTCGAGGAGATTGTGACGCGTTTCGGCGCGGTGGACAAAGAGGAGATCGGAACCCGCTTCGGTGCTATCTAC